>JBGTJW010000495.1:0-5057 GCA_041744955.1 Stenomitos sp.
TCGAGGGTTTAAACGACTGGGAGAGGTGATTGAAGGCGTCAAGTTCAAAGATGGGATTCGTGCCGATCAACAGTCCGATTTAGTCACCAGCAAGGACGCTGCTTAATTCTTCTTCGTACACCAGAATTGACAATAACTCGATTGCCTGTGATGTCCACCACTAAAATGTCCCTACTAAAAGCATCAAGGGGAAGCAACGATCCCTAAAGCATCACTGGCTTTTCAGTTCACACCATTTCAACATTTAATGTCTAATAGGTTCAGCAGATTGTGTTAAAGTGATCATCTTACTTATCAAATTTTTAAGCCATCGCCAACCAGCTTGAAACACAGGCTGTGTTTTTTAGCGATAATCTGAGCGATTGGCTTATTACTGTCGGTTGTCTTATAAGGGGTACTCATGGCTAAACGCCGCAACCAAAAGAAAGAAAAAGCTCTCCGTAATCAGGCGTACGCACGGAAGTTCCGCAAGAAAACAAACACAGGTCGCTTTGGTAGACGACGCACTGACGGTGGTGGGCGCGACGAGGCTGAGGGTGGCGATCAAGATGGTGCAAATCGGGCTGGTGAAGGCGCTGCTGACGCATAAAAGCGCTTTTTTGAGCCAGGGCACATTTGCTGCCATTGCTGAGTTTACTTGCGGTCTCTGGTTGCGATCGCAGCCAGAGTTTTAACAGCAGAGCCGCTGTAAAGCAATAACAAAATTACCCGAAACTTTTTAGCTTCGGGTAATTTTGTGGCTGAACGTTTCGGCTAGAAATCATCGGGTGCTTAAATGTGATGCAACGGCTAACCCTGACAAAAAGCCTTGTTCTACCTTCATACCGCCGCACCAGTCGCCAGCGCAGATAAGTGGCGCGGGGGTTGCTGCTGTCAGATAAGGCTGGGAGAGGGGCGTTTTGGCAAACGCATAACGCCAGCGATGCACTTGGAGCCAGTCTGGTTTTGCTAACCAGGGAGCCAGCTTTTCAGCCGATCGCTTCAGCAGTTGATAGCCTGCCGCTTGCAGATCGATCGCCTCCAAATACTGTTCGGCAAACATCGCCGTACTCTGCACCACAAAGACCGTCTGAGGTGATGTCGTTTGTGCCGATGTCGTTCGCGGGAATGCAGTCTGAGGCACGAGCGATCGTTTGCTGCTGTCTAAGCCAAGCCAGGCAAGATTCGCATCCTTCGTGAAGGTCAGCGATCGCACGTCAGGATACTGCGAAAACCAATCCTGCTGACGCTCGGGCGCATAACCAGCCATCACGCTCAAACAGGGCGTAAATATAACTGATCGAACCTGCTGTAAAAACGCTTCTGGCAAAACCTCTGAAGGTAAGGATTGCAGCAGAACAGCGGCTTGAGGAGCTGGGATCGTTACAACGATCGCCCCAGCCGTTAGCGTCTCAGTTGTTTTTGTTGCCTCTGGATTCGTTTTTTGCATCGTCAGTTGCCAGTGGTCATCAACCACTGCTAACGCCTGTACCAAATGACTCAGGCGGATGTCCAGACTTGTGGCAAGCCATTTGGCGATCGCGGTCATCCCACTAGGAGCAACGTAGCGTGGATAGCAGTCTGTCGCAGGTGAGGCGTTGAGGGTGCCAGCAGAACTCAGTTCATGCACTGTATCCGTCCAGGTCTGTACAACCCCTGCTGCTACCAGTTGCTTAAGCAACGCCTGAAACGCTTCTCCTTTGGGCGTGAGGTAACAGGTGCCATGATCCGCCAACGTCTCATGCAAGCGCCGAGTCGCAATCCGTCCGCCTACACCCCGCGACTTTTCTAAAACGACGACGTGCTTTCCTGCCTGTTGCAACTGTTGCGCGCAGGTCAGCCCTGCCATTCCGGCACCAACGACAGCAACATCAAAGTCAAGAGAAGGGTTGGTCATGAAGTATGTTTGTCTAAAGCTCGATCGATTATATCGAGGAAGCTAGAAGCCTGAAGACGCAAGCGCCACGTTCAGCTTTTACAACTGTCTTTAAGAGGAGAAGCTACAGAGAGCAACCCAACCGAATATCTGATTGGAGGCATGGTTGTTCAAGCATGATTGCTTCACTGGTAGTTGCGGTAAGAGGAAGGGCGAAAGAAGATGATAGATTACGGTTAATTGCTTTCCTTACTTCTTGCCTCTTATGTCTTTCGACTGGTTAACGCCTAGCCACTTTGTGATGGTGGGCTTACTGCTGAGTTTTGCGATCGCTCATAGTGGTCTGGCAGCGCTGCGTCCCTGGGGCGAAAGCCGAATCGGTCCACGGCTCTACCGCGTTTTTTTTGCGCTGGTGAGCTTGAGTCTGGCAGTCGTGCTCATTATTTACTTTTTTAATCATCGTTACGATGGCAAACAGCTCTGGCAGTTGCAAGGAGTAACAGGTATCCAAACAACGGTCTGGATCTTGTCTGCAATCTCTTTTCTCTTTCTTTATCCAGCGACGTTCAATTTGCTAGAAGTAGCAGCGATTCAAAAACCGGAAGTTCACCTTTACGAGAGTGGCATCATTCGCATTACGCGCCATCCACAAATGGTAGGGCAAGTCATTTGGTGTCTAGCTCATACTCTATGGGTGGGGACATCGTTCATGGTTGTCACCTCGATCGGGTTGATTTTGCATCATTTGTTTGGCGTGTGGCATGGCGATCGTCGGCTGCTTGCCCGCTATGGTGCTGCATTTGAAGCGGTCAAGGCGCGTACGTCTGTCATGCCTTTTCAGGCGATCGTGCAGGGGAAGCAGACGTTTAACTGGCAAGAATTTCTACGTCCTGCCTACCTGGGTGTAGCTGGTTTCGTTCTACTTTTTTGGTGGGCACATCCGCTTTTAATCCGTGCAACAAATAGCGTTGGCTGGTAGGATGATCCCAAGGCAAATATTAAGCATCTATAAATAGCAAGGAAGCATAAAGCTGCAATGGGCGAACAGACTTTCGTAGAAGAAGTTTTGGAATCTCCTACCCCTGTCGTTGTGCATTTTGGAGCACCCTGGTGTGGTCCCTGTAAGATGATCGAGCCGCTCTTGACGCGCTTTCAGGCAGAATGGGGCAAGCGGTTTAAGCTTATCGGGATCAACGCCGACGAAAACTTCAAGCTCTCGATTCGCTATCGCATTACAACCCTACCAACGATTCTCCTGTTTGAGCGGGGTGAAGTTGTGCATCGGTTAGAAGGGCTGCATCGTCGTGACGATCTTTGGCGAGCGCTACAGAGCGTACTTGCCAGTCCGTCTCAAACAAGCGACCCTCTGAAAGCAAGCTCGTCTGATCGCAGCAGCTAGCTCTGAATAATTGCCAGCAGTTGCCCAGCGGTAACGAGTTGACCTGGTGTACAGAGGATCTCGGTGACGATGCCCGGTTCTTCTGCCAGCAGCGTCATTTCTTGCTTCATGGCTTCCAGAATCACAATGCCTGTGTCTTCGGTGACACGATCGCCTGGTTTGACCAAAATTTGCCAGACGCTAGCAGTCGTCGCTGCGGTAATGGCATAGCAACCCTCTGGCACGGCGATCGTTGCTGCTGGGGGCAAATCTGGTGCGTCGGCGATCGTGCTCTCATCGAGTGCGTTCAGTGCCCAGCGATCGCGCTCTTCACGAAAGGTAGCTTGCTGACGGGTTTTGAAGGTGGCGGCAGCTTCCGCAATGCTGTGTAAAAACTGCTGATAGTCTTGCAAATTGAAGGTCGTCTCTTCGATCGTCAGCTTGAACTTGCCTTCAATAAAGTCTTCGCGGAGTTGCGTTAGTTCGGTGTTGGAAACGGGGTAGAACTGGATCTGATCGAAAAACCGCAGCAGCCAGGGATTGCCATCCTTAAAATCTGCTGTTTGCTTGTAGCGATTCCACACGGGCACTGTACGCCCCACAAACTGGTAGCCACCCGGACCTTCCATGCCGTAGATGCAAAGGTACGCGCCGCCAATGCCAACTGCATTTTCGGGAGTCCAGGTGCGTGCGGGGTTGTATTTTGTGGTGACAAGACGATGACGGGGATCAAGCGGTACGGCAACTGGGGCACCCAGGTAGACATCGCCCAGACCCATGACAAGATAGCTGGCGTTGAACACGATGTGCTTCACGTCTTCAATGCTGTCTAACCCGTTAATGCGACGAATAAACTCGATGTTGCTGGGGCACCAGGGCGCATCGTTTCGCACCGACTGCATATATTTCTGGATTGCCAACTGCGTCGATTCGTCATCCCAGGATAGGGGTAAGTGGACAATGCGGGTGGGTAATGTTTCTAAAGCGGCGATCGCAGGCAGCTTTACTTCAATCGCCTGTAGTGCCGCCAACAAATCTTGTTGAGAAAGCACGCGGCTGTCGTAGTGTACCTGGAGCGATCGCATTCCGGGCGTGAGTTCCAAAATGCCTGCCAGCGGATTGGCTTGCAGATAGGTCATCAACTCATGCACCCGAAAGCGCAGATTCAAATCCAGCACCAGTGGACCATATTCAATCAGCAGATACTTATCGCTTGCCTGACGATAGGTGACAGCCACTTGCGTCTCAGTGGCAGGTAGCGTGGCGAGAATAGCACCTTCACTTGTGCGTGCAGAGCACATATTGCGGGTGCTGTCATCATCCACTGTAAGAGTCTGACCGACTTGCAAAGTCTGGATTTGGCGATCTAACTGCAACTCTTGCTGCAATGCCTGATCAAAGGTGAGGCGGTGGAACTGAATGGTGTTGCCTGGTTTGAGCTGCCCGATCTTCCACAGCTCTGCTTCGGCGATCGTTGCAGGGCAGACAAAGCCACCCAAACTGGGACCATCCAACCCCAGAATGATTGGCATATCACCTGTGAAGTCGATCGTGCCAACGGCATAGGCATTGTCATGGATATTGGAGGGATGTAGCCCTGCCTCGCCGCCATCCTGCCTTGCCCACTGAGGTTTGGGTCCAATCAGCCGAATTCCAGTGCGAGCCGAATTGTAATGAACTTCCCAATGCGTACTGAAAAACGTGTCGATATCCGCGTCAGTGAAGAAATCGGGCGCACCGTGAGGTCCATACAGCACGCCGATGTCCCAGTGCGTGGGATAGGTGGGAATCAGTGCTGGCGGTAGCGTTTGCGATTCCTGTGGC
>JBGTJW010000496.1:0-16771 GCA_041744955.1 Stenomitos sp.
TCGAGGGTTTAAACGACTGGGAGAGGTGATTGAAGGCGTCAAGTTCAAAGATGGGATTCGTGCCGATCAACAGTCCGATTTAGTCACCAGCAAGGACGCTGCTTAATTCTTCTTCGTACACCAGAATTGACAATAACTCGAAAGCAGAATACAACGGCTTTCATTGATCGCAATGTATTCTTGAATCGCTCGATACCGCTTGCCCTCACATGACAGGGCAACACAGCATAACAAACCCCACAGGGTCAAATGGGGCAAGGTCGCAACATTATTACTTACCTCGACAACATTCCTTGCAGTCGCCCTGTTACAAGTCTCATTAAGCAGGCGATCACAATTTGTTTTGTTGATACTGTTCATTCCACTCTGGATCACCTCACATTTCTTTCTGATACCGCTTCATCTGCATGAACAGCATTTGACAGTTATGGCAATGCCCCTCAACCCACAGTGCCGGAATCTTAAACCGCTTGCCACAACTAGGACATTCCGAAAGTAGGCGGAGTTGATGGCGATCGCACCCTCTCGTATCATTAAACTGCCATTTCAAGCGATGATACGGCTCCTCGTCGTAGCAAGCAGCGCAAACCCGTATTGGTTCATGCTTCATCCCCACACCGCTTGGCGGCAGTAGCAATCTGAGTTGCTCAACCTCTAGCTGCACAACTTGAGCTAACGCTTCTAATTGCTTCTGGGTAGGTGGCGGAATAAAGCGAAACTTCTCCCAGCGAGCAAGTACACCGCCCAAACCAGTCTTTTGCCCTAATTCGCTCGGCGAGGCGTAGTTTGCCCGCCGAAACCGTCCCAAAAAGTGACTCAAACTCTCGCCATCATAAGGCTCTACTGTAAAAACCCAGGGCGGTATAGCCAGACCTTTCATCAGCTATACTCCTGTGCTACTTCAGCAAGAACATCCTTATCGATATACATCATCCCTTTTTCCAGGGAACGAATCGCTGCCTCACGCAAGACCATATCGATGAGTCCAATGTAATAGCCGCGCTTAGAAATACCGATCGCAGGGCGAATAATTTTTAGCATGCGTTCATTCGTTAAGTGCGAGGGTACAGGCAGTGCAATGATGTCGCGCTCCCAAACGCCCACAAACGTCTGTAGCTGCTTGCTTTGAATCGTACCGACTTGATAGTTTGAGCGGAAACGGTTATAGACCTGTTCATCCTCCTTCACCGCTAGGTCTAAGCGCTTCTTCGTGCCAACCAGGATCACAGCAATTTTTAACTCGTCAAAAATATCCCGCACGTCAGCAAAGGTCTTTCCTTTGAGGCGATCGGCTTCATCGATAAATAGAACTTCGGTCTTGCTCTCCCGTAGCACCTTCAGCGTAAGGCTCCGTGCGTCTCCAACCGTTCCTTTCGGCAAGTCAAAATGGTAGTAGTCCAAAATCTGCCGGAACAGCTCCCTGGATGTACACTCTTGCTTGGGCAAAATATAGCTCACAGGAATCACAGGCGTTTTACCAGAAAAATCGGGTTCCCGCCGCCGCTTCAGGTAAGCATCACACGCCTTCGTCTTGCCTGTCTTGGACTCACCTGTGATGCGACCACACTGGCGAGAACTGCGCTTGCGGTCAAGCCATTCATGCAACAATGTGACCTGTTCAAGTGCCACCACTTTGTCTTTTCTGAGACGCTCAATGTGGGCTTGAGCGTCATCTCCATGCTCAATCTTGGCTTGAGCGTCATCGTCACAAGGATCTGCCATTGCTTTTATGTCCCCCTAATCCTCATCAAAGTCCCAAATTTCAAACTGCGGAATTTCAACGATCGGCTCAGAGCGAATAGCTTCAGATGGCGTCTCAGTCTCATCAGCCTCAGCAGGCTTCGTTGGTTTTGAAGCTGGTTGAATTTCTGCCTGCGCGTCTTTCCGGCGATCGCGGCGACTCTTTTTCTTTTGCTCAAGGAAGGCTTCGCGATCGTGCATTTCATCCAGCATGGACTGGTTATCAACCGCTTTCCCTGCCTCACGAATGCGTTTGCTGTTGGCTTTAGCCTCCTCCAAAGAGAGTTGTTCGTTTTCCAAATCCTGAGCATAGGCAGGCGCAAGAAAGATCTCCTTAACCCATTTAACTTGCGCTTCTGACGTTTCTTGCTCCAATTGTTTGCGCTCAACCTCCCGGCGATAAACCAGGACAGTTGTGATATCGCTGGGGTCATAGCGCAGGACGACACTCTCGCCTGCAGAAGCAGCCAGTGCATCATTCTGATAAGTCAGATTCTCAAACTGAAGATAGCCACCTTTATAAATGACGCGACGAGTCTCTTTCATGAGACACAAGTCGAGTTGCCGCTCTGGAATTTTAACTGGCTCTTTAAGCAATCCCGCTTCCCATCGCTCAATGCGAGTTTGATTGCCCATGCGAGCATCTAAACCCTGGTTATAGCGATTTACTATGTAAGCAACAAAGAGTTGCTTAAGCTCTTGGAGCGTTAGAGAAGCCTCTTTTTCAGCCTCTTTAGGACGTTCCTGAACGTTTGAGCCAGTGTAACCAGGTAACGTTGAGAAAAATTCTGTGTTGAACGTGCCAAAGGGTCGCTCGACAATGCCACCTTCAGAAGGACGATCGCGCAGATGACAAGTAAAGCCTAGTTGAACCCCGATTTGTTGTAGATGTTCTGAGCGAAAGTCCTTCCCGCCATCCGTAAAGAAATTTTCGGGTGTGCCATACGCAGACCATGCAACGTAGAGTTTGTAATTTGAACCATATTTTTTAGGCAAGATGGCATGGCGTAAGGCTAGAGCCACAACCTGTGAACTAGGCGCATCGAACCCTAAATTTAAGCCGATGATGCATCGAGAGTAAGTATCAATCACCGTGGTGAGCCAGGGGCGACCCAGCAGTTCTCCATGCTGATCAACCAGCAGAACATCTGCACGAGTATGGTCGCACTGCCAAACCTGGTTGCTGTATTCGACCACAAGCTCTTCGCCATCACGAGTTTTCAGAGCCAAACGGGAACCACGCCAACCGATATTACGAACGTTTGATGCTTGCTCCTGCTTTTCAATCTCCGGAGCCAATACTCGGTAAACCGTCATATGGCTTGGGTATTTGTCCTGCCCCTCAGCCTTAGCTTTATTTTTGACTTTGATTGCAACTTGAGCCGGGGTACATTTACCCTTGTCGTAAGCGGCAATGATAAAATCCTGCCAATCTTTACTAATGCGATGGGTGCCATTGTCTCGCCTTCCTTCTTGAGCGAAAGCCGCTACCCCTTCCGCTTCCCACTTTTTGACTAAACGCTGAACCGTACGTACCGTGCAGTCTAGTTTTTCTGCCGCAGTCCGGAGTCGTTCACCATAGACGGCGCGATCGCACGGTTCGATCAGTTTGCGAATGACCTCAAGCTTCAATCTTGCTTCCGCAGACACAAGCTCAGTAATAATCTCGTTACTCTCAGACGAATCCTCATCGTTTGAAGCTTCAGAAGAATGCATTAGCTGTCTCCCTATTGGTACAAGTGAACTGCATAGTATCGATATACTACAGCTAGAAAACTCGACAGTCAATCTGTTAATCCCTCAGAATCTCAGAAAGCAGAGGTCAAGAGAATGACGACAGCTAAAAAGTTATGAATTTGGAAGACGACACCTATTCTGTTAAGGCTCCATTTTCAACTCAAGTTGCCTTGAATACTGGAAACACCTATAAAATAAGGGTTATGCCGAGATAAGATTCGACGACATAATTTTGTTAAGGCGACAAATAACGTGTTACCCGACAATCTTGTACGTTCGCACATTAAATGTCGCGATTCGCAAATTAACGTACACTTTTACTTCCACATCTTCATCGCCATCCAGCACCCCCGACTTCTCGTGATAGAGGTCGAGGATCGTTTGCTCATCCATGTCATCTTCAAAAAAGGCTTCGTTTCTCCCCACTACTTCGGCGTTTTCCTTAAGCCGTTGGCTGAGTCTGCCCCGCAGTCGAATCATCCGCTCCACGCCCTCGACGGGTAGGAACGAGTAACAAAACAAACGATCGCGGGTTGCTTTAGCTGGCGTTCGTTTTGCAATGTGTCGATCGCCGTCAACTAGCAGCACAATGCATTTTGCTATACTTACTTACCAATTTGCCGCTCATCCGATCGACAGATTTTATTTCACTCAGTATAAAGTTTCACTAAAGTGCCGTTTGCCCATAATTCTGTAGCTTATAATACAGATATAAAGAAAACGTTCATCTAGCCGGTCATTAAATTCGGCAGACGGAAGTAGGGAGAAGTCCCGAAGGAACGCGCCTCATTCACCACACACAACGCATTTAACCAAGAGGCGAAGACCATGCAACTTACTTACCGTGGCACTCATTACAATAACTGTGCTCCCCGTGGCGCTGAGGCTGCTCGGGAAGCAACCGTTTTCCGCGCCCTCAGACCTGCTTATAATCTTCATTATCGCGGCACCGTCTATACTATTGACCCCAATGTAGAACCGCGTCGGTCAGTCGCACAACCTGTTGAACCGCTACTCTACCGTGGTAATGCTTACTCTTTAAATGGTGAGACATTATCTACTAGCAGAAAGGCAGCTCCTACTGTATCGAGCAGAACTGCCTTTAGCAGAAAAGTGGCTAGCCCCGCAGAGTTCGCAGCGGTTCATCGCGACAATCTCTACAAAAACTTGCAGCACCGTCTTCAAGTTGCACGGGATAAACAGGATCAAACCCTGATTAATCTGCTTGAACGTGAGCTACAGCAGATTGTGTAAGTAGCTGAGCGTAGTTAAACTCTCAATTCTCAATAAGAAGCGGTGCAGATCTTTTGTACCGCTTTTTTGTGCCATTTTTGCACTCCGCGTGTACTATGGCTGACATTGAAAGGATGCCGCGAGGAACTTGAATGATGGCAACAGATCAGCCGCACAGATTAACAGGGCATTTCGGTCAGGCTTTAGACAGCTTAAGTCTAGGCTTGCGTTTTGTTGGTAGTTGGGCGATCGTCTCTCTTACAACTGCCGCAGTGGGTCAAGCCCAGCAAGTTGTGCCACTGCCACCGCCCCCCACTGTCTCAGTGCCGGCATTGACGAATGCACCTTTGTCTACATCAACCGCAACACCTGGCGGCGAAACCGTCTTTTTAGCCCCAATCAATCGGCAGGGTGCCAGTGGTCAATACACTGTTTATGTGAATGGAGACAGCTCCTATCTCTTGCAGCAAGTGCAAGCCATTGAACCAACTGCGTCAATTCAGCGCTATCAGGGGCAAGCCATCATTCAAGCCAGAACCTTTGACGATGAGACAAGTGCGCGACGGCTCATTGCTGCCCTCAACGCCAAAGGTATTATTGCTGAAATGACAATGGGCAATGCCGAAATGCCTGCCGCACCCTCGAGAGTTGTTACCACCAGCCGCTATCTGGTGGTTGTTCCAGCCAGCAGGGAAGAATTGCCTGCCTTGGCAGAGCGAGTGATTCGGATGGGTATCCGTCAAGAAGCTATTCAGGAAAAGAATGCGCCGTTAGGTCCCCACTTAGAGATTGGTCCCTTCGCACAGCATAGTGATGCGAAGCAGATTAGCCAATTTCTTAATGGGGGTGGTTTTGATTCCCGGGTTTACTATAGCCGCTAAAATCAGTACAACCGCGTCGCCGCTTTTATTGTGCTGACCAGAACCCAAGCCATTCAGCAACTTATAGTAACTGCCGAGCAGATGCGGCAGATCGAGGCGCGTGTCTTTGCAGCAGGAATGCCCGTTGAAGCACTCATGGAAAAAGTGGCAGGGCTGATTGCGCGTCGAGTAGCAACGCTGTACCCTGACACACGCCAGCATATTGGTGTATTAGTAGGACCAGGGCATAATGGTGGTGATGCACTGGTTGTAGCGCGAGAGCTGCATTTCAAGGGCTATACTGTCTCGCTTTACTGTCCCTTTCCAACACTTAAGGATCTGACTGCCAAGCACCATCGCTACTGTAAAGAGCTGGGGATGCGTTTTGTTGAAGCGATCGAAGCACTACAAGCCTGCGATCTGTTGCTTGACGGTTTGTTTGGGTTTGGGCTGGAGCGATCGCTTGATGGTGCGCTCGCCGCTACGGTAAACCAAATCAATCAATGGTCTCAACCGGTCGTTAGCATAGATCTTCCCTCCGGGTTGCATACCGATACTGGAGTGGTTTTAGGGACCGCAGTACGCGCAACCCATACGCTTTGCCTGGGTTTATGGAAGCAAGGGTTGCTACAAGATCAGGCGCTTGACCACGCAGGTCGTGTCGAATTGATTGATTTTGACCTCCCGCTTGCCGATATTTGGGCAGTGTTAGGCAATCTACCTTTTGTTCAGCGCATAACGTCAGCGCACGCGATCGCCCATCTGCCCCTAGTGCGCCCTGCCACTACTCATAAATATAAAATGGGTCATGTACTGCTGCTTTGCGGCTCTCGCCGTTATGCTGGTGGCGCATTGCTCACCGCACTGGGGGCACGTGCCAGTGGAGTTGGAATGCTGTCGATCGCGGTGCCCCAGACTTTAAAGCCAATCCTTACCGCACAGCTACCGGAAGTGCTGGTGTGGGGTTGTCAGGAAACAGAGACAGGCGCAATCGCTCAATTGCCGGATGAAATCGACTTAAAGGCATATGACGCGATCGCCTGCGGTCCGGGACTGACGATGGATGCAACTACTGTTGTGCAACAGGTCTTGCAGCAAAAACAGACGCTCGTCCTGGATGCGGATGGCTTAAACATTCTTGCTCAGATGGGTACGCTGCCGACCTTGCAACAACGGCAAGCGCCAACAGTCCTTACGCCGCATCTGGGGGAATTTAAACGCCTCTTTCCAGACCTTGCAGAACCAATGCCCTGCCGGATTACGGCTGCTCAAGCTGCTGCTGTACAGTCAGGTGCCATCGTGTTGTTAAAGGGTGCACGAGTGGCGATCGCCAACGCCGATGGTGCGGTTAGGGTTAATCCTGAAAGCACGGCTGCTCTTGCTCGTGGCGGTAGCGGCGATGTCCTCACAGGATTGCTAGGTGGTTTATTAGCACAGGCGATCGCGACTCCCTTGCCAACGCAAACCGTACTGGACAGTGTGCAGGCGGGTGTTTGGTGGCACGCCCAAGCAGGTATTCTAGCAATGCAGGAGCGCACAATCTTGGGCGTTGATGCCTTCACGTTGTCGCAATACTTAATTCCAGCCTTGAAGCAGAGGCAACACCAATAATCTCAAAGGACGCAAGCTATCAGAGGGCGTGCAGATTCAGTGCTGCTATAGCAAAAGGATAAAGGATGAAGGATAAGGGATGAATCGAAGCCCTGAATCAAAGGACGTTTCAAGGTTTATGTCTGTCCTTACGTTCTCCTCGACTGCTATATTCAGTACACTTTCATCACGAAAAGCGGCGGCCGATGCAGAGTCATCTGCTAGCGCTGTAGACATTTCCGTATTGCTGCAACCGTCGAAGCCTTACTCCAGTGAGGTCAAGTTTGTAGTTCTAACGCTCTGAGCTGGTGTTGGATGCGATCGCGATCGCTCATTGCAGGTTGAAACTCAGGCTTAATTGTTAATGCTTGCTCTAGCGATTGTACAGCGTCTGCATACTGCCTTAGCTCGTACAGCGCACGACCCCGCCAATACCAGGCAATATGGCTGTTGGGCTTGAGCTGAATTGCCTGCTCAAAGCAAGTTAGTGCATTTTGATGGTGCTTTAGCCGCACAAAGGCACCACCCACACAGCAATAGGTCGCTTCATCATCTGGCTTCAGTGCCAATGCTTGCTGATAAGAGACGATCGCCTCTTCATAACGTTCTAACCCATATAGAACATTACCTCGACAGCGCCAAAGAACAGCATCATCTGAGCGCAGCTCACACGCTCGGTCATAGGCGTTTAAGGCTTCGGCATAGCGCTTTTGCTTCTCTAACGCACGTCCTTCGTTAAGCCAACGATCGTAACCAGCCTCATTTGTAGCAGTGGAAGTCGCTGGATGAGCAAACTCAAGACGCTGAGTGCCGATTGCCCCTTGCTGGGAATCGTCTGCTGTTTTCGGAAGACTGACGATCGTGTCTTCAGAGCCGTCAGGCTGATAAACACCACTTGCGCCAGTGCGTCTAGGCTTACTGATCACAGTTTCTTCTGCTCCGGGTGCTGGTAGAAGTGGTTCCGGGTGAAGACGATCGCGATAGTCCTTTAGTACACCTTGAAAGTCATGTGCTTTGAGGTCGGTTGCAGCTTGTTCATAGACCGCTTCGGACTGATAGGACGCGATCGTCGCATCATCGTCCTCTAGTAACGCAGTATCACCCGACTTAAGCTGTTGCAGCACTCGTCTACGTCCCTCCACTGCCTCTTGAAAATCGGGCTTTAACTGCATCGCACGATCGTACGACGCGATCGAGGCTTCATGCTGATGCAGGCTTTCTAGCAGGCGACCCCGGTCATACCATGCCCAGTAGTTATCTGGCTGAATCTGCACCACTTTGTAGTAGGAAGCAACCGCTTCTTCATAGCGGAGCAGTTTCTCCATGATGGTGCCTCGCTTGAACCACACCACGTAGTCGTCTGGCTGGAGTTCGACGACCCGGTCATACGCAACCACGGCTTCTTCGTAGCGCTGTAAATTGTCTAACGCCATGCCACGCATAAACCAGGCAAGAGCATCATCAGGATTCTGTTCGATCGTGCAATCGCAGGACGCAAGCGCCTCATCGTAGTGCTGCAAGTGATAGAGCGTATCCACTCGCCGCAGTTGGCTCAAAAGCTGTTTGCGGCTTTCGACTGCCAGTTGAAAATCAGGTTTTAGCTGCACAGCGCGATCGTACGATGCAATCGCCTCATCGGGTTGCTGCAAGTTCTCGAGCACTTTTCCCCGGTCATGCCATGCCCAGTAGTTAGCAGGTTGGAGTTGCACGACTTTCTCAAACGATGGCAAGGCATCGTCATAACGCTGTAACAGCACCAGAACGCAGGCATGCTTGTACCATGCCAGATAATCGTGAGGGTGAAGCTGCACCACTCGTTCATACGATGCTGCCGCATCATCGTGACGCTTCAGGTTTTCCAGCGCCATGCCTCGCTTAAACCACGCCACATCATCATCAGGTTTTGCCTGAATCACGCGATCATAGGCAACGATCGCCTCTTTATAGCGCTGGCGTTGAAAGAGATCATCACCGCGCTCTAACCAGGCAAGGTGTCCATCAAAACTAACCACAGTCGGCTCTGCCAAGACAGACGCAACTGGAGCAGTAGTGGTTAGTGATCGCAGCACTTCCAGCGCTTCTTTGGCAGACTCATAGCGCTGACGGTAATCGTAGCGCACCATCATATCCAGCATATTGGCAAACTCTGGGCTGACCTGCACCTGATCGCGCCAGATAATCTCGCTAGTTTTCGGATCTTCCCTGAGCTTTTTGGGATAGATGCCTGTTAAGCACTGAATTGCCAGCATACCCACTGCGTAAACATCACTGCTAAAGCGGGGTTTGCCTGCCAGTTGCTCGTTTGGCATATAGCCAGAAGAACCAACCGCGATCGTGACGCTGGCTTCATTGACATCGAGCGACTGTACACCAATCTGTTTGACTGCACCAAAATCAATCAAAATCAAACGCCGATCGCTCTCTCGCCGAATCAAATTTGAAGGTTTGATATCACGATGCACGACCTGCTGTTGATGCACAAACTCCAGGACTGTCAGAAGGTCTTGCAGTAAGTGAATCACCTCCATTTCAGCAAACTGTGGCTGGATTTTGAGTTCTCGACTAAGCACCTGCCCTTCGATAAACTCCTGCACCAGATAGAAATCTTGCCCTTCTTCAAAGTGGGCAAACAACCTGGGAATCTGCTCGTGATTACCCAAGGTGTACAGTGCTCCCGCTTCAGAGTCGAACAAGCGTCTGGCAGCCTGTAACGCTTCTGGATCAGTCATTCTAGGCTTAAGCTGCTTGACAACGCACTGGGGCTTTCCAGGGAGGTGTAAATCACTCGCTAAATAGGTTTGTCCGAAACCGCCACCACCCAGATGACGGATAATCTGGTAGCGTCCCCCAAGGATTTTGCCCAGCATAGGTTTTGAAAGTTGCAGAGTGCCGTAAACCGCCTGATAATGACCCAGGGGAAGTCCTCTACCATTAGTAACAGGTTCAACGGCTCATCATCATCAGTAACCGTTCTAGCTTGTTCTTAGATTTATGGTGAAGCTGCTCCATACACTACGAAAATTTACGGTTGTCATGTTTTCGTAGTCTGGCATTACACTCAAACAAACCCTCTCGCAAGCAAAAAAAATATCGGCAGAGGCACCCAAACAAGCAAGCGTTTCAAAACGCATTGGCTAAAAGCACAAACCTACGATCGAGCGCTGCACAACTATTAAGGCATCGTTGTACGTAAGGCATCGTTGTACGCTCTTAGCCAGCCGATCCAGTACACCCTACATCGAGAGAGGCAGTCACCCTGAGGCGCACTGTAGGGGCAAGACTGTACAACGAATCCACGATCGCACTCTAACCCGGCATCTGAGTCACCAACGACTCCAACCAGGGCTGAAATTGGTCACGACGAAACACTTGTGCCCGACGGCGATAATCAAACCGAAGCAAGCTAGGGATGCCGTGCTTCCTGACACACTCCTTTAACCAGGAGGCAACGCCTTGCCCTTCCTCAGGCACCATTTCGGCTTGAAACGGACCATACATCAAAACCAACATACTATGCGCTTGCAGCGGCGCATCTCGTTCAATCAAGCTCGCTAAACTTGGATGAGAAGAACGGGACTGACTCGCCATTCTTACTTCGGTGTCTTCTCGGCTCACGCGCTCTCGTAGCGTTTTGGTCATCTCGCGTTGCACACTTGACGCACTGTATGCTTGCGTTGCATCTTCCTGAGTTGAATCAGTGTCCAACTTGTGACGAGATCGTCTCTGGGTCATAGAACTCCTAATTTTGAAAGGGCTAAGGCAGCAACATCATCCTCCCTCAAAAATGCAGGGTTACAAGGGGGGACGGCTAGCTTGTCAACATAAATTGAAGCTGTTTGCAGTAGCAGGCTACGTCTCTATGCAGTAGCTGGCTACCTAACTAAATAGTAGCTAATTTTGTCTGATGCGGCAATTTTTTGCATCAGAAATACTTCCTTTGTGGTAATGCCGAGTGCGATCGCAAAATGATGCGGCTTCACAAGCTGATAGCGTTCTTACACCCCACTCTGAAGCTAGACATCTTGCTAGAAGCGCTAAAGTTTTGTTAATTATTGTAAACTGCAACGTCTGCAACGTAGAGGAACTGGCATTACCTTGCAGCGAGACCAGCCGATCGGTCGGCTCAGAAGGATACAGTTTTCTAGTTTCTGATAAGTTAGCTTGAGTAAGCCCATTTTTGTAAGTAAACGGTAGAACTATGACTGTCTGCGAATATAGGGCAGGTCTAGAAGGCATTCCCGCTACTCAGTCCAGCATTAGTTTTGTTGATGGACTGCGAGGCGTTTTAGAATATCGCGGCATTGCCATTGAAGAGTTAGCGTCTAAGGGCAACTTTCTAGAAACGGCCTATCTCCTGATTTGGGGCGAATTGCCGACCGAAGCAGAATTAGAGTTGTTTGAGCACGAAATTACTTATCATCGGCGACTCAAATATCGCATTCGCGACATGATGAAGTGCTTTCCTGAAAGTGGGCATCCAATGGACGCGCTACAGGCGTGTGCTGCTGCACTGGGGCTATTTTACTCTCGCCGTGCGCTGGATGATCCCACGTACATCCGTGCGGCTGTGGTCAGGCTATTGGCAAAAATTCCCACAATGGTGGCAGCGTTTCAACTGATGCGGAAGGGCAACGACCCTGTGCAGCCCCGTGATGATCTAGGGTATGCCGCGAACTTCCTCTATATGTTGAATGAGCGAGAACCAGACCCGTTTCCGGCTCATATTTTTGATGTGTGCTTGATGCTCCATGCCGAACACACCATCAATGCCTCAACTTTTTCAGCCCTGGTAACGGCTTCGACGCTGACCGATCCGTATGCGGTGGTTGCGTCTGCTGTGGGAACGCTGGCTGGGCCCCTACATGGCGGAGCGAATGAGGAAGTTATTGTCATGCTGGAGGAAATCGGCACAGTAGAAAATGTGCGCCCCTGGCTAGAGAAACAGTTAGCCCAGAAAGGCAAGATTATGGGCTTTGGTCATCGTGTTTATAAGGTGAAGGATCCACGCGCTACAATCTTGCAGCATTTAGCAGAGCAACTGTTTGAAAAGTATGGTCGCGATGAGTATTACGACGTAGCGGTTGAACTGGAAAAGGCTGTTGAGGAGAATTTGGGTCACAAGGGCATTTATCCGAATGTGGACTTTTATTCAGGGGTGGTTTATCGGAAATTAGGTATTCCGTCTGACTTGTTCACCCCAGTTTTTGCGATCTCCCGCACGGCGGGTTGGTTGGCACATTGGAAGGAGCAACTCAACGAGAATCGGATTTTTCGCCCAACCCAAATTTACACGGGGACACATGAGGCAGCGTATGTGCCGATCGCGCAACGTTAGCGGTCTGTTAAAGCTAATTGACAAATAGCTGCATGTAACCAATAGCTGAAAGCCAAGGCGTTGAGCAGGGCTGAGAAGATTATTCAACCTGTCAACCTTTTGCTGACAGAACATCAGAGAAGCGATCGACGCTACTTTTTCGTCACCAGCATATTTTTCAAGCGCTTGCATGATGGGTGGCACCCCTCTTGCCTTCTAGCGATGCTCTTGTCAGGATGGTCTTAGTGACGATTTTCAGGAACTCCAGCCCTCAGACCTTGGTTTCGGGGGCTTCTTTATTGGGCAAGAAGGGCAAGACAACGACACCTACTTGAGCTTTATAGCCCTGCCACACCCCTTAGAAAGCTTTGTTGAGCTACAGGTACTTATACTTAACTGCGTACTTGACAGGAATGATTAACTCCTATTCGACCCCATCTGTCGCCTATCTCTGGAGGGAGGTTGACTCCAGAAATCGTTCGTCATGGTCTGCGGCTGTTGATGGCTTGTTTCCGTAGCAATGTTTCGCATTGATCTCTAGCGATTTGCGATCGTGCAGCGGCGATCCAACGATATACTAGGGACGCAAAGCCATGTAACAGCATTGTTACTCAAAGACAAATTAACGGCTAGCAGGTTTCAGGTAGCAGAAATGCTTTGGTTTCACCAATGTGCTGCCCGCTGTGTTTAGTTGATTGTCAACAACGATTTACTGAGTGATGACTCAATCCAGGTAAGCAATGAACTCAGGAATAGACTTACAGGAAACTTTTATTCAATCCCTTACTGACTTGGGACTGTCGGCAGGTGTCGCCAAGGCTGTCTGGATGCCGCTACCAATGCTGCTGATGCTGGTGGGCGCAACAGTTGGCGTGTTGGTAGTGGTTTGGCTAGAGCGGAAGATTTCGGCGGCGGCGCAACAACGGATTGGCCCCGAATATATTGGGCCCTTGGGTGTCCTGGCACCGGTAGCAGATGGCTTGAAGCTGGTCTTTAAGGAAGATGTGGTGCCAGCAAACTCGGATGCCCTACTGTTCACGCTGGGTCCTGTGATTGTGGTGATTCCGGTCTTTCTGTCTTATCTGATTGTGCCGTTTGGGCAGAATTTGGTGGTGACCGATGTAGGGATGGGTGTGTTTTTATGGATCGCCCTATCAAGTATCGCGCCGATCGGTCTGCTGATGTCGGGCTATGCGTCGAACAATAAATACTCCTTGCTCGGTGGTTTGCGGGCAGCGGCTCAGTCAATTAGCTATGAAATTCCGCTTGCGTTGTCAGTGCTGGCGATCGCGATGATGTCAAACTCGCTCAGCACGATCGATATTGTGCAGCAGCAGTCAGGTTACGGCATTCTAGGCTGGAACATCTGGCGGCAGCCTGTAGGTTTTGTCATTTTTTGGATTGCAGCACTGGCAGAATGTGAACGGATGCCGTTTGATTTGCCAGAAGCCGAAGAAGAGTTAGTAGCAGGCTATCAGACTGAATATTCGGGGATGAAGTTCGCGCTCTTCTACCTGGGTTCCTACGTCAATTTGGTGCTGTCGGCGCTTTTGGTCGCTGTGCTGTATCTGGGCGGCTGGGATTTTCCGATACCACTGACGTTGGTGGCTGATCTGCTAGGCATTGACGAGTTCAATCCGATCTTTCAGATTGTGACGGCTTCGCTTGGCGTTACCATGACCATACTGAAAGCCTATTTTCTCGTTTTTCTGGCGATTCTGCTGCGGTGGACGGTGCCTCGTGTGCGGATCGACCAACTGTTGGATTTGGGCTGGAAGTTTCTTTTGCCCATTTCGCTGGTCAATCTCTTGCTGACTGCTGCCCTCAAGCTGGCGTTTCCCTTTGCTTTTGGCGGTTGAGCCAGAAGGATAAAGGCTCAAGGCTCAACATGAGCCATGCTTCTCCCTCATTTATCCTTAATACCCTTTCTAAGAGATCTAAGAGAGTCTTATGCTGAAGTTTCTTAAGCAAGTCAGCGACTACACCAAAGAAACAGTGCAGGCGGCAAAGTTTATCGGTCAGGGACTTGCAGTCACCTTTGACCATATGCAGCGTCGCCCGGTGACGGTACAGTATCCCTACGAGAAGTTGATTCCGTCAGAGCGGTTTCGGGGGCGTATTCACTTTGAGTTTGATAAGTGTATTGCGTGCGAAGTCTGTGTGCGGGTTTGCCCCATTAATTTGCCCGTTGTGGACTGGGAGTTTAACTCTGAGACGAAGAAGAAGAAGCTGAATCACTACAGTATTGACTTTGGTGTCTGCATTTTCTGCGGTAATTGTGTCGAGTATTGCCCGACCAACTGTTTGTCGATGACGGAAGAGTATGAGCTTTCGACCTACGATCGCCACGAATTGAACTACGATAGTGTCGCGTTGGGTCGCTTGCCGTATAAAGTCACTGAAGATCCAATGGTGACACCGTTACGAGAGTTTGCTTACTTGCCAAAGGGCGTGATTGAGCCGCATGGTTTGCCAGCCGGATCGCGTCGGGCAGGGCTACGTCCTGAAGAAATTGTCGAAACAGAGAAATAGCGGTTAGTGGTCAGCGATTGGCTTTGGAACGCTCCAGGCTGTTGCTGAAGGCTGATTGCTCCTAAGTAAGGAGACTGAGTTACCGTGAATTTAGCCGAAGGCGTTCAGATTGTTTCGTTTGGCTTGCTGTCTCTGATGGCGATCGGGTCAGCATTGGGTGTTGTCTTGCTTGCCAATATCGTGTACTCCGCGTTTTTGCTGGGTGGTGTCTTTATCAGCATTGCAGGGCTGTATCTGCTACTGAATGCTGATTTTGTGGCAACCGCCCAGGTGCTGATCTATGTTGGTGCGGTCAACGTGCTGATTTTGTTTGCCATTATGCTGGTGAACAAGCGTCAAGCGTTTGTGACTGTGCCACGAGCCTGGATTCGGCGGGTTGCAACGGCGTTAGTCTGTTCCGGGTTGTTCTCACTTTTGGCAGTCATGGTTGCTTCGACACCGTGGTCGTTCTCTACGGTGCCAGCCGCAGGGAATGGTGCGATCGTGACGATCGGCAAGCATTTTTTTACTGACTTCTTGCTGCCGTTTGAGTTGGCATCAGTCCTACTGCTCATGGCACTGATTGGAGCCGTTGTCCTGGCACGACGTGAGTTGCTGCCTGATGAGGCGATTGCTCCCCTCCAGCAGCCCGCGCTGACCTTGCCAGAGCGTCCGCGTGAACTGGTTGCTGTCGGCACCACTCCCCCAGAAGCAACGATCGCACGTTTGCCTTCGGATCAAAAGAATTAGAAGCTGACCGCTCACACTAAGATTTTCGTTTCATTGCAAAAAGGATGGCTCTATGCAGCTTCAATACTTTCTGATTCTGGCGGCGGCGCTGTTTTGTATTGGCATCTTTGGCTTAATTACCAGCCGTAATGCAGTGCGCGTGCTGATGTCGATCGAGCTAATGCTGAATGCAGTGAACTTGAATCTGATGGCATTTTCTAACTATCTGGATGCTCAGGATATCAAGGGTCAAGTGTTTACTACGTTTGTGATTGCGATCGCGGCGGCTGAAGCGGCGGTAGGGTTGGCAATCGTGCTTGCTATCTATCGCAACCGTGACACGGTGGATATGGAGCAGTTTAATCTGCTGAAGTGGTAGCTCTGATAAGAGTTGTTAGTTTTTAGCGGTTGGTTGTTAGTAGACTAAAAGCCAATAACTAACCACTAACAACGATTTAACGTGCAACTGAAGCAGGTCATCATTGCTCATAAAGCTGGCGATTCAATGAGTCAGCGCTGGGCTGAAAAGTGTGCCAAGCAGCTAGAGAACCGCCACTGCAAGGTTTTAATGGGACCCAGCGGATCGAAAGACAATCCGTATCCGGTCTTTCTTGCTTCGGTCACTCATCCGATCGACCTGGCGATCGTGCTGGGTGGTGATGGCACAGCCTTGACGGCAGCGCGTCACCTTTCAGCTGACCACATCCCGATTCTGGCAGTGAACGTGGGTGGGCATTTGGGCTTTCTTACAGAGTCTTTAGAAGACTTTGAAAGCTCTGAGCAGGTCTGGGATCGGCTGCTGGAGGATCGCTTTGCAATCCAGCAGCGCATGATGCTGCAAGCGGGGTTGTTTGAAGGGCATCGCACCAATCTAGAGTTGGTGAGCGATCGCTACCTGGCGCTAAACGAAATGTGCATTAAGCCTGCCTCTGCCGATCGCATGATCACGTCCATTCTGGAAATGGAAATTGATGGCGAGGTGGTGGATCAGTACCAGGGCGACGGACTGATTGTGTCAACGCCAACGGGATCTACTTGCTACACTGTGGCGGCGAAT
>JBGTJW010000497.1:0-5931 GCA_041744955.1 Stenomitos sp.
CCTGCCTTTGCAGCGGGTCTACGCTTAACCATAGGGGAGTTGTTCGGATGGTTGAAGGTGGGCAGTTAGAACACGGCAGCGATCGCTAACAGCTTGACGGATTGTATCTCGATGCAGGTTATGCGGCAGCTAGGGATTACAGATGTATTAACGAGAGATCGCCACTTTACTCAGGAGGGCTTCACGATTCTCTTTAGCGATGAAGCCTGAGCGTAAACCCAGGCAGTGCTACCGAAGCAAGTGCGATCGCTCTACACTCCAAGCTTTTCACGAATGACTTCAGGCTTATCTCTAAAGCCGACGAGTACAGCAGCGCCATCTTTAACGAAGAGTGGGCGCTTCAGCAGCATGGCATCGTTGGCAAACGCTTCGACCCATTGCTCATCCGTCCAGTCGTCTTTGGTAGCGCCCAGGGCGCGGTAAGACTGCCCAGAGGTGTTTTTCATGGGTTTAGAGCCGAGCGCTTCGACCCAGCTTTGAATGAGCGATCGTGAAGGCGGCTTCTCTTTGGTGTTAACGAACTCATAGGCAACACCGTTACTTTCTAGCCAGGAGAAGGCTTTCTTACAGGTGCCGCAATTGGGGATGCCGTAAACTTGGAGAGACATGGGAAAAAAGGCGAGACAGCTTTTCCTAGTTTAGGCGGATGGTTGATGTATGGTTCAATGTAGCGCGATCGCAAGCTTAATCACCGTTAAAAGAGAAGCACCAAGGGAGGAAACGCAACGATGGTACAAGTCCCTGAAAAAACCTTGACGTTAGAAGCGTTTCTGCAACTGCCAGAGACGAAACCTGCCAGCGAATACACTGATGGACAAATTATTCAAAAACCCATGCCGCAGGGAAAGCACAGTATCTTACAGGGTGAACTGGTGACGCAAATTAATGCCGTTGTTAAGCCGCAGCGAGTAGCACTGGCATTCCCTGAATTGCGCTGTACGGTTGGTGGACGATCGACAGTGCCAGATATTGCAGTGTTCGCCTGGTCGCGTATTCCACTGGACGATCGCGGTGATGTAGCGAATGTCTTCCAGTTGGCTCCTGATTGGACGATTGAGATCCTTTCACCCGATCAAAAATACATTAAAGTCACCAAAAACATTCTGCATTGCCTCACACACGGCTCTCAGCTAGGCTGGTTGATCGATCCAGATGAACAGACGGTTTTGACGTATGCACCGGGACGGCAACCTGATTTTTTTGATGAACCAACTGATGTACTGCCTGTACCTGCCTTTGCAGCGGGTCTACGCTTAACCATAGGGGAGTTGTTCGGATGGTTGAAGGTGGGCAGTTAGAACACGGCAGCGATCGCTAACAGCTTGACGATAACAGATGCAGATAACTGCCTACTTCAAGCTGATTGCCTTTCAGTAACCGTTGGGCATGAGCATTATATGTTGCGTCCTAGCCAACGATCTGCTCACAGCCGGATTTAGATCTCCGACTTTTTCAAAAAGTCGGAGATCTGGGCACTCCCTACTCCCTACTCCCCACCTGAGCCGTTTCAGCCAATTCTGTCAAGAACCTCAAGGCTTTCGCCACATAGCTGGCGCAATCATAGGGAGAACTGGCATAGAACGATCGCCATGCCTCAGCCTTGTGTTCGTCGTAGCGATCGTGTTGGTCGGGATGTCCATCCAACCAGGCTAGACGCACAGCGTGACCCACTAAGACATCGAGCACAATGTAGTCTTCGATCAGCAGGTTGGGGTTGCCTTCCGCGATCGTGCTCAGTTCCATCAGCGCTTCGATGTTGACCTGACGGTATTCAGGAGCCTGCATCTTGTTGAGCAGATGTTCCACTTGCAGGGCAAAGTTTTTTTCGCCGGGGGTTGTTTCTGCCAGCAGCACGTCGCTATCCAACCGATTGCGGCGTTCGAGCTTGTCGCCAATCACCAACCCTTTGCAGTGTTTCAGCACCTTCCACACGTTTGGGTAGAAATGTTTGGGCACGCGGTTGAGGGAGCCATCAAGCTGGCGTTTGCGCCACCAGTTTTCGACAGCAGGTTGTGTCTCATCGTCTTCCTGCTGCTCCGATCGCACCACCCATTCAATATTCATCTGTCGTTGGTTGACGGGCAGCGACTCCTGGCGGAACAGGGCTTTGTCCAGGCTTTGATAGCCTTCTAGCACATGCTGGAGCCGCGTTTGAATTTCGTGAGGACTAAGCTGCATCACGCGCTCATAGGCTTCATCCTGAGGAATACTGAGTTCCCATGCCAGTTCGCTCGTGATCAGCAGGATGAGGTAGCCGACTCTGAGGGTCAGCAGCCCGTTAAAGAGAGATGGTCGTGCTTTGATCAGTAGGCTGAGATAGACCAGAATTTCTTGAGTCAGCATCCGATCGCGGATGTCTTCTCGACAAAACTCGGTGATTTTTTCCATCACTTCGATCGGTGAAGCTGGGCGCGTAATCAAGGAGGCTTCGCTGTAGGCACGACCGACCGCAATTTGCTTCTGACGTACCAAAATGTCGATGACGGCATCGGCAAGGCTAATGTCAACCTTTTTGCAGAGTCCGGCAGCGCGTCGTACGATCGCCCACTGCTTGAGCCTGCCCGCTTTGACATAGACTTCATCCAGCAAGTTGCCGACTGTGACCGTTTCGGTCGGTTGCCCAAACCCGGTATCAAACGCAAACCCCTTCAGCCGCAGCAACGTACTGAGTAGCTCGACTTGCTCGTAAAGGTTGGCAGACTGTTTCAGGCTAGAGAGCAACAGCGTAATCTTGGTTTCGCATTCTAGTCTGAACTCTTGCGTGATGCTCAGTGGCACCAATTTATCGGGCTGAAAGTTGAGGTATTGGGTTTCGGGTAGTACATCCTGAACCGGTGACTGGGTGAAATCAAAATCATGCAGAAAGTCAATGCGCTCGATGGCGGCGGTTAACATCAGTTGGTTGAGTTGCCCCAACTTGATTTGCACCCCGTTGCAGTTGCCGCTATTGAGTTCTTGCAGCAGCGTGAGCAGAGGCATGGTATCGCTGGCTTCGGGGTCGTCTGCTTCGAGCATTTCCTGACCCAGCAGTAAGGTCATAGTGGGTCGTCCAAGCTGGCTCCAGTGGCGCTGAATGTGTGCCAACTCGGTGCGAATCTGTGTGGCTAGAAAATGGGGGTCAAGGGTGAGATAAAACTGCTGTTTATCCAGCAGGGACGGCAAAAAGACAATGCGATCGCCCCGAATCTGAAAAATGCGTGAGGTGGTCAAACTCCGCAACCGTCGCGCTGGACGACCACTCAGGTTCAGTTTATCGTTGCGCCCAATTTGGGTATAAACGGCTGCCAACTCCTGCGCTTCTCGCACCTGAAAGATTTCTGCCTGGGTTGGCGTTTGGGTCGCAATGCCATACGCTGCCAGCGTTGATTGAAGAGCTTCATCTTCTGCTAACAGCGCGACCTGCACCTGAGGCTTGCGCTGCTGTCGAATGTGCAAATGGCGACCGAGTGGATCAATATCGCCAACTGCCAGGAGATTTTCGCTGAGTAGCTGCCCCAATAAGTACAGGCTTTGTGCCCAGACAAGGGGAACGTTTTCATTGGGCAGGCGCTTTTGGCTTTGCGGTGCGGCTTGTTCTGCTTCCACACCATTCGCAGGCACGTAGTAAAGCTCTGGTAGCAGGTGCAACCCGTCGCGCTCGACCAAAACCGCTTGCAGTCGCGCCTGGTAGTCCTGAATTTGGTCACGATCGCCCCGAAACACTGCATCCAGCAGCAGATAGGTAAAGAATAGGGGCCACTCGCACTCGATATGTTCAAATTGCTTCAGTTCCCACGGCTCGTAGTGCAGTCGGCTCGTATCTTCTAGCACTGTCTGATGCCCATCCCGCAAAAAGCGCTTGCAGCCATACTTGCCCTGAAGTTTCTGGATAATGTCATTGCGGGTGCGATCGCGCAGTGCCCCATCATCCACCGCAAACGCCGGAAAGCCAATCACACTCAACAGTGCCGCATCCACTTCTTTAGAACTGGATTCTCTGGGCAGCATGGATTCGAGCGTAATGCGCGATCGGGCAATTTCGTCTGGCAGCACATGGATCACGGAGTTTTGATTGCCATGCACCCCAAAGAGGTTTAGCCCACTCATTGCCTCTAGCGCCGCTTTTGCCATACCAACGGAACTGGCATTCAGTTCTGGGTTGCCGTGGTTAATTTTGTTACCCCGCTCCCAGATGCCAAAGTCGGGGGTACGGTAGGCGCGCCCAATGTAGTAGACCAGATTTTGGACGAAATTGACCTCATCCGTGGTGAACACACTATGCAGCCCAGAAGCCGTCATCTGCGCCAGCATTAGCAAAAAAATCGAGGTGGCATCAAGCTGCAAGTGCCCCCACTGGTCATCACCCACAACGGTGGCACCTGTCTGGGTGTCATACTTTGCGTGCAGTGCATCCAGTGGCGACTGGGTTACTTTGAATGTTTCGACCTTCTGCACCTGCCGCATCATGGCAAACAGCAGCCCGCGCATGAGCTTGACAACGCTATGTTCTAGTTCAAAGGTGCGCCCACGATCGTCATCCAGCCGCCGATACGCCAACCCCAGCCCCCACACTGCCAGAATGCTATACACGTTATCGCGCACCCAGGCATCGGTGTAGTCACCGTGGGCATTGACAGCCGTACTAGCAGGCAGCAGACCTGTGATGGGATTCTGACGAATCAAAATGATTGTCCGAATTTGCTCGTAGTACGTGTCTAGCCGTTCTTGCAGCGTTGCAGTTCGCATCGACATACTCTGTTCTGACCGATTGAGATTCTAGGAAACGTGCAAACAGAGTTTGTCAAAGTCAGTACATGCAAAAGAACAAAAGATTTAAAGCAGAAACCGCCCTAAGCGTTGGGTGGCAATTCGTTATTTTTAGTGTTCCTATTATCGTCGTTTTCTAGGGCACTATAGTCGCCGTTGACACGGAGAGTTGCTGAAATCACACGCAACAGGCACCACCCGTTAAGGAAAACTGCGATCGCGCTGCCAGCATTAACATCACTGGCTTAGATTTAGCAGGAGAAACTGTCTCTGGTCAAAGGTGTCCTCAACGGCTGAAGGCTCTGCCCGTTTCAACTTGCCGCTCAAAAATCAAACGCTGTTCTCTACCTTCATCTTCCGGATATGGCTCTAAGTTTAAGAACAATAGAGTGGTAGATGCACCCTGATCATAGCCCTGGCTCTTGGAGCTGGGGCTTTTTTTTGAGAGCTGCGAAAGACGGTCACTCTACGGAAGAATCGTTTATGTGAGAGAAATGTACCGGATTGCAACGTATAATGAGGCAATCAACCTTGAAGAAGTTTAAAGAAGCCACATGCGAGTTGCGATCGCTGGAGCAGGTCTGGCAGGTCTTTCCTGTGCCAAGTACCTGATCGATGCGGGACATACCCCCATTGTTTTGGAGAGTCGAGATGTTTTGGGTGGTCTAGTGGCTTCCTGGAAAGACGAAGACGGCGACTGGTACGAAACGGGGCTGCACGCCTTTTTCGGGGCATACCCCAATATGCTGCAACTGATGGCAGAACTGGGCATTGAAGACCGACTCCAATGGAAGCAGCACGCGCTCATCTTTAATCAGCCAGACAAGCCCGGAGTTCTTTCTCGCTTCGATGTACCTGACATTCCTGCACCGTTTAACGTCATCGTTTCGATTCTTCGCAACAACGATATGCTGACGTGGGAGCAGAAGATCCGGTTCGCGATTGGGCTGACTCCGGCGATCGTGCGTGGTCAAAAATACGTTGAAGACATGGATCAGTACAGCTTTGCTGAGTGGTTGCAACGGCAAGGCATTGGCGAAAAGGTCAGTAGCGATGTGTTCATTGCGGCATGTAAGGCGCTGACGTTTATCAATCCTGATGAAGTGTCATCCACAATTCTCCTCACGGCGCTGAATCGCTTTCTGCAAGAACGCTACGGCTCCAAAATCGCCTTTTTGGATGGTT
>JBGTJW010000498.1:0-3017 GCA_041744955.1 Stenomitos sp.
GTGGCATCTGTTCACTCAGCGTGCCAATTTGCAGTAACCCCTTCATGGCTCCACAGTGGGAATGACCACAAACAATGATGTCCCGTATACCGACTCCAGTGACGGCATACTCGACCCCAGCGGCTTCAGCACTACTAGCAGCACCATACGACGGAATAATATTACCGACATTCCGCATCACGAAGAGTTCACCGGGCTGCGACTGCGTGATTAAGCAAGGGTCAATCCGTGAATCAGAACAAGTAATGAAGAGCACTTCGGGTGTCTGCCCGTTCGACAAGCGTTCAAACAGTGCTCGATTAGTGGCGAAGTAGTCGCTGTGAAAGGCATTGAGTCCCTGGATCAGACCGGTCACTGACAGAAATCGCTTCCTACTGCCGGCAAGGCTAGTGAGTGTACTCGCACGGCATCCTCCAAGCGGATGCCGTTCTATCTTTCCCTTACTACACGCGAAGCATAACATTTTCCGTACTTCTGTAAAGAAATGCTAACAAGTGACTGGAGCCGGAGGGCACGAGCACACGAACCAGCCCTTGGGTGCAGCCTCCACCCAATGAGGGGGAATGGAAGCGTCGCTGCTATGAGGGAAATGAGGCTGAAACCATGACAGAGAAGGCGTTAAGCTTAGTTTGGTTGGACTAATGCGGGCAGTATGACTCAAAGTTGCCGCTCTCAAGCAATGCATTGACGCTGTTGCAGTCTGCGGCTTGCTCCTACTTGCCCCTGGTGACAGCCTCGCTGCCAGCACTCCCTTTACAAAAGACAGCCATTGATAAACTTTGTTGGAAGAGATTCACTAATGCCCCCCTTACGGCTGGGAAAGGCGTAGCTTTGTAGCGTTAGTACGATTCCACTAAGCGGCTAGAAGCCGAAAAACACCATGATCCGAGTCCTTGCAGCAGCGATCGCGCTATCAACTATTTCTCTGTTCGCCAGTGCCCCGGCTCAGGCTGGGTCTGTTTCCTTTACGCTGGTGAATAAAACCAGCCGCACCCTGGAGGCATTCTATGCCTCGCCGCCCTCCACAGATGACTGGGAGGAAGACATTTTAGGGGTAGATGTACTTAACCCAGGCGAATCGGTCGAGATCACGATCGATGATGGTAGAGAAGATTGCCAGTATGACTTCAAAGGCGTTTTGGGTGCTGGCAGCGGTGTCGGACGCGGCGCGCTCATTCAATCGAACGTGAGTGTGTGCGATGGCGACAGCTACACGTACACGGAATAACGGTAACGTTCCATGACCACATCGGTGCGATCGTTGCCTTGCTGCTGCCGCTGCTCGAACGCCGACACCGCTACGGTCAGCAACCGCTTCAGTCTGCAAACTGACGGCAGCCAGTGGAAGCTAGTAGGTTGCTGAAGTCGGCTGTGCTGTAAGGCACCAGTCCGGTTTTGAAGGGAGGGGGTGACAGCAAAATAACCCCCTTATCCGACTCACACTCCATCGGGGGGGCGATCGGCGGCATCTGTCCGCAAGAGATTCTCACTTGGCTGGGGTTTGAGTAGCAGGCGATGCTGACTTAGTGCAGCATACGGCAATAGCCCTGGATAGCGGAAGAAGTTTTCAGTTGGCTGCTCCCATAGTCGAATGACCTGAAACTCGTGACGCAAGGTATCGATCTCAAAGGTGGTTTGCTTTACCAAAGCGGATTCAGTCTGTTGTAGGTAAATGACGACTTGCACCATCCGCTTCTGAGGCAAACGTCGATATGTCCGCAACCGAATAATCTGCCATGCGGAAAGGCATGGTTGGGTCGGGATGTGTCTGAAATTCGCAATGCAAAACTACGTGGTCGGATTGCAGCAAGATCAGCGCATCGGCTCAAATTGGCTCTAACGACAACTCTGCTGGACTGAGTTCAGTCAGCGCAACCGCTTCACCAATAAGCCAACTGGCAAAATCTTGTGAATACTGCTCAATGAGAAACTTGGAAACGTTATCAAACATGGCGCGATCGTATCAGTTTAATCTCCGCTAATTTCTACTAGCGACTCGCCCGATCGCAAAAGTTCCAAGGCTTGTGGCAACGTAACACTCAAAATTTCTCTTAAGCGAGCATTCGATGTATTGCCGCACGTTAACTAGATGATTTGCGGCAGTGTACCAAACCGAGCAACCAGATCAGTAAAATCTCTATCTTTGGTCATCACAATCGCGCTTTGTGCTTTCGCTGCCGCAAAAATTTCAAGATCTTCTGCATCTCTCAAGCCAATGTCACGGAGCGCGAAGGCTACCATATCAAACGTGTTGGTGATCCAAACCGCAATCTCAGGTGATAGGTGTGCGTCTACCCAAAGCGTCACGCGACCAGCACCGGATGATCAAGCTTGCGAGACGCATACAGAAGCGATGCTTTAAGATCGTCCATTTCAAGATCGGGCATTTCCTCTAGAATTTGTTCGGCACTGAGTCCAGTCGCAAACAAATCCAGCACGTCTGTCACCCGAATCCTCATGCCTCGAATGCAAGGACGACCGCCACACTGCTTTGGATTGACGGTGATTCGCTCAAGTAATTTAGTCATGGCGATCGCGCTCATACACAAAAGGCTCTACCCGATTTATGGCTTACTCAGTACCAGTTGTTTAGGGTTTTACAATTGCTGACCATCTGTGCGATCGTCTCCTGCTCTGTCAGCACTGTTGCACATACTGCGATCGTTCAGCGCATACCGCTCATCGCCACAGAAATCTAGAAACAGTCGGGTAGCAGGACTACATTGCTATAGCCCCGCCCCCTCAAAACCGGACTTGTACCTTTCAATACACCGGCTTAAGCAAATCACTTACTCCACCGCTTTAGAGGTTGTCGCATGGTGCTGTTGGTGACAGTAGAGGTGGAAGAGCCGGAAGTTGCTGTAAACGTCTTTCCCCCCCTTTGCCTTAGGCTTAACATGATGAATGTGAAGGTCTTCCTCGTTAAACAAGGATTCTCCACACTTCGGACAAACATATCCTTGCCGTTTGGCAAGCGTATGGTAGCTGGGCACTAGAGTCTTAGCTTTCACTTTTTC
>JBGTJW010000499.1:0-1572 GCA_041744955.1 Stenomitos sp.
ATCAGTTCAAAAAGAGAAGAAAATGCTTTCAAATTAATATGCCAATGTAGTTGACATTCGACATAGAATATCCATAATGCTACCCTTCTGGTGTTGGACTTGATATCTGCACCTTACAAAGAAGGGTAGTTTTTGTCTAGAAACTCGGTCTTGCTCTCGAAAAACTGTCCAGAGTATTGATTAAGTACTCACGCTCAAAAACTCATCCCCAAGGCAGGAACGTAAATGCTGTTGCACCGTTGAGAGTGACCAAGTCGCTGTTCCTACTTGGGTTAAATCTGGGGGATGCTGTACGGTTTCCAAAATTTGTTGTCGTTGCTTTGCACCATACACCAAGCTGGCACCGCCGCCATGCCTTGGCTCTAAGGCTGCTAGTCCAAACTCGTTAAAACGCTCGACCAACTGCGACACTGCATCGCCCGAGCGTCGCCCCGCAGTTTGGGCTGCGGCTGTGTAGCTTTGTCCCTGACAAACGGCAAGCAGAGCTTTCGCCCGAGCGACCCGAGTCGCAGATTCACTGGAAGCACGGCTGAAGCGCTCTAACTCCTGACGCTCCTCATCTGCCAGGGTCGTAAAGGGTGGCTTTGACGACGAGTCATCACACTTAGAGATAAGGGTTTTCTTTTAGCTTGACAGACTATCTAAAAAATGGCTATACCCATGCCAAATGACCCACTAGTGTCCTAAACAGTCTGAGAAGTGTCTACTAAAAATTCAGTCAGGTACTGTCCTTTAGTAACCTTTTTTAACAAAGGTTTAATGGATGATTCTAGGATTGGTGTGGGATGGGGTACGGAATGACAAATTTAATCATGTCTCTTTTGGCAGGTATTACCGGACAAGCCAGAATGGGTTTTGTTCGCAAGACGCGTCAGGTAAAGGCGGTTCAAGAGCAATTTTTGTTAACGCTTTTGAAGGCGCATCAAGATACGGCACTGGGGCAAGAGTATAGGTTGGCAGAGATTGAGACGGTGGAGCAGTTTCGTCAGAGCATCCCAATTTTGCCCTATAGCAGCTATGAGCCTTACATTGAGCGCATCGTTCAGGGAGAAGCGAATGTTCTGACTCCTGACCCGGTAATTTACTTAAATCTGACCAGTGGTTCGACGGGTAAGCAAAAGCTGATTCCAGTGACAAGGCGATCGCGCCATTCTTTGGGTCTAGCTAACCAGGCTAGCACTGGTTTTATTATGGAAGTCTTGCGCCGCCGGAATTTGCCGATTGGCAAAATGCTATTGACCAGTTCAGTGCAACTATTAGGACGGACGCGATCGGGCATTGAGTATGGTCCGGTCAGCGTCGGTAGTTTGCGGATGAGCAGCAGGTTTCAGCGACAAATTTTTGCGCATCCTTATGAGGCGCTTTTGCCTGCGGACAGTCTAACTCGGCACTATGTCTGCCTCTTATTTGCGCTGCGAAATCGGCATACGGCTGTTATTGGTGCAAATTTTCCGATTTTGGCATTGCGCTTGTGTGACTATTTAGAAAGCAACGCCGAAGACTTGATCCACGACCTGGAAACCGGAACGATCGCCCCCTGGCTTAAACTTGAACCCCGACTGCGAGCCAAGC
>JBGTJW010000500.1:0-6876 GCA_041744955.1 Stenomitos sp.
TCAAGGTTTATGTCTGTCCTAACGTTTGCTTCGACTGCTATGGCTTTCATCCTTGGTAGGAAGGGGATGGAACAGACCGAAAACTATCGTTAGTTAAGCTATGCCTAGCGACTTAGCACGTTTGCTGAATGGGGATTTCAATGACGAAAGTGGCACCCTGCCCCGGTGACGAACGACACTTCAAACTGCCCTTATGGCGTTCGGTAACGACCTGATGGCTAATAGACATCCCCATGCCCGTACCTTTGCCGACAGCTTTGGTGGTAAAGAAAGGATCGAACAGACGTTTCTGAACGGCTTGGGGAATACCAGGTCCGTTATCAGTAATTTGAATGACTACAGTTTTGTCAGTTACCTTTGTCTGGATGGTAATGGTGCTGGGATGCGCTGCGAATGCTGCTAAGGAGCGGTGCTGATTCTGCTCATCCAATGCATCGATCGCATTACTTAAAATATTCATAAACACCTGATTGAGCTGCCCCGCATAACACTCAATCTTCGGCAACGTGCCATAGTCCTTCACGATTTCAATAGCAGGACAGTCTGACTTAGACTTCAGCCGATTGTGGAGAATCATGAGCGTGCTGTCGATGCCTTCGTGAATATCGACATCTTTCACTTCGGCTTCATCCAACCGCGAGAACGATCGCAGCGATGCCACAATTTTTTGAATGCGATCGGCACCCACTTTCATGGAAACCAGGAGTTTGGGAAGATCTGCCATCAAAAACTCCAGGTCGATCGCCTCAACCTCGGCTTGAATCGCGTCTACTGGATTGGGGTAATGTTCCTCATAGAGTGAGAGCAGCCTGAGCAAATCTTGGGTATAGTCATTCGCGTGGGTTAAGTTGCCGTAAATGAAGTTGACGGGGTTATTAATTTCGTGTGCCACCCCTGCGACCAGTTGCCCCAGGCTCGACATCTTCTCGCTCTGCACCATCTGCGTCTGGGTACGCTGTAGCTCCTGCAAAGCGTGCTCTAAATCCTTTGCTTGTTGCTTAAGCTGTGTTTCTGCTTGTTTGAGAGCAGTAATGTTAAAACTGGTGCCAACCAGACGATGAATATTCCCTGCCTGATTAAATAGTGGGTTAAAGGTAGTCATCAGCCAGGTATCTTTGCCATCAAACGTCAAATGTTCTTCTGTCGTCAGGGTTGCCTTGGTAGCAATACAGTGGTCTAGAAAGTGACAGATAGCCGCACCTTCAGTTGCACCAAACACCTCGGCTGGCGTTTTACCTTCTACTTCGGCACTGGAACGACCCATGAGCCTTGCTTCCACATGGTTATGGCTAGCATATTGATATTCACCGTTTTCCAGCCGATCGACGACAAAAATAGAGCAACTCACGCCGTCATAGATGCTACGTAGAAACTGCTCTTGTTCTTGCAGTTTTGCCTCGACGTGTTGGCGCTCGGTCAAGGCAGCATGACGCTCCCAGATTTCTTGCTGCAATTGCTCAATAGTCTGCTCCAGTTCGACATTGCGGGCTGTGATTTTAGCCTCTAGCTGAGCATTGGCTGCCTGCAACGCTAAGTCGTGTTGCTTTTGTACTGTAATCAGCTCAGCAAAAATGATAATGCCGCCGATCGTGCCCGTAGAGTCATACCAGGGGCGTACTTCCCACTTGAGCCAGATGGTGTTGCCATCCACGTCGGTGACAGCTTCTTCATCAGAGCGCTCGATCGCACCTGCCAGACACCGCTGATGAATCGCTTTCCAATGCGGTGGCAAATCGGGAGAAAGGTCGTAGTGAGACTGCCCGATAATGTCGCGATCGCCAAAGCCGTAGTCCTCACACCAACGACGACTTGCCAACAGATAGTGCATCGTGCGATCGAACATGGCGATCGCGATCGGGCTATGCTCGGCAAACGATCGCAGTAATGCAGCGTGATCAGTTGCCTCACCATTTGAATTCAGACTCAGTGCAGTGGGCTGCATGCGCATCAAACACTCCCTACGAGAACAAAAGCGACAGTAAGCGCCGTCTTCAGTATTCCCTGCACAGAAGATGTGTAACGCAGCAGGGTGAGTTCGCGCTGTTTGGCTAGTTTCCACTCTAAACCAGCAACCTATGTAAAGTCTGAAGGTGTCTGCCGCATGGCTTATTCAATGACAAAGAATATGCTGTAGCCAGGGTGTGCTTACGGATACCTCACACATACCTTCATTCTCCAACACCTCCTCCGACCGAGTGTGCTGGCGCTCCTTCTTCGAGGAGGCATTCACCTATTAAGTTACAGCACGCCACACTGTCCTTGCTGGCGTAAGAGGTGATCGCAGAGTACGAGCGCCATCATTGCCTCAACCATCGGTACGGCACGGGGTAACACACAGGGATCATGACGACCTTTGGCTGCTAGAGTCACTTCTTCGCCTACGTTTGTCACGGTGCGCTGTTCTTTACGAATGGTGGCAGTGGGCTTGAACGCAACGCGAATGAGAATATTTTCGCCGTTGGAGATGCCCCCTTGCACGCCGCCCGATCGATTGGTGACAGTGCGAATGGTGCCGCGATCGTCCGTATAAAACTCATCGTTATGTTCGCTGCCTGTCATCAATGTGCCTGCAAAGCCAGAGCCAATTTCAAAGCCTTTGGTTGCTGGGAGGGACATGATGCCCTTGGCTAGATCAGCTTCGAGCTTGTCGAAAACGGGCATTCCCAGACTTTTGGGGACATGACGGGCAACACATTCCACCACACCACCGATCGAATCCCCTTCTTTCCGCACTTGTTCAATCAGATCAATCATGAGATCGGCAGCGTCTTGATCGGGACAACGGACAATGTTGCTCTCCACCTGCTCCAGGGTCACAGTTTCGGCATCAACGACACCTTCCAGATTTTTGATGCGCTTGACGTAGCCGATGATTTCTACCCCTCCCACCTGCTGAAGAATCTTCTTGGCGATCGCGCCTGCTGCGACTCGCCCAATGGTTTCCCGTGCGGACGAGCGACCCCCACCCTGCCAGTTACGAATACCGTACTTTTCGTCATAGGTGGCATCGGCATGAGAGGGACGGTACTTCACCGCCATTTCGTCGTAATCCTGCGATCGCTGGTCTTTGTTGCGAACGAGGATGGCGATCGGGGTGCCCGTCGTTTTGCCATCAACCATGCCAGAGAGAATTTCGCAGGTATCCGCTTCATTGCGCGGCGTTGTAATCTTGCTTTGCCCTGGTCTGCGGCGGTTCAACTCTGCCTGAATTTCCTCAACCGAAATTTCTAGCCTGGGCGGACACCCATCAATGACGACACCCACGCCACCGCCATGCGATTCGCCAAAGGTGGTAATGCGAAAGAGATGCCCGAAGGTGTTGCCCATGATGAATGTTGAAGAGTGTGAGATTGCGATCGTAGCGGAAAACGGCATTCTACCGCTGCGATCGCTAAAGATAAGACGGTTTGTAACCAATGGGTTGTAACAGAATTTATGAGAGCATGATTTCTGTGCGATCAGCTTTCTTGTTGCCATGCCAACGAACGACTCGGAACTGCAAACTCAAGCACGGAGCATTCTGGATGCGATCGCTTTCGTCTCTTTTGAGCAATGCCAACCCTTAAGCCGAGAGTTTAACCATATTCCTGCCCGTCCTGGTATCTATGCCATTCGGCACCGAACTGAAGGCTTGCTCTACATTGGTAAAACCAAGAGTCTACGAGGGCGCTTTACTGGTGGGCATAAAGCATTTTTATGGGCATGGCTCGATCAATACAATGATGCAGACGTTCGGATTGCAGTGCAGCTCATTTATCACTGGGAAAACCCTAAGTTACTATTAGAGCTAGAAGCCATTATCCTCAGAGCGACTGATCCCCCTTACAACGTCCAAATTCCAACTGAGCGGTGAAACAATGCAAGCTAAACTCCAGGAACAACTTTCTCCAAATGACGCAGACGTTATTTTGGGACGGTTGCCTGAGCGCATTCGAGAGGCTCTCATTGCTCGTGCGACTGAAATTGAGTATCCCATTGAAGCCGTTATTGAAATGGCGATCGCCAGTTTTCTCGACACAGAAGCATTAGGGTTTGCAGATTGCAAACCAGGACGTGGACAATAAAATCGTCATGCAAACAGCAGCCGACCTTTAGGTTCTGGAATGGGTCGCCCCAGTGCTTGAGCAGTTTGCATCCATTCTTGAATGACGACTTCGGCGTTTTGTACCGCTTCCTGATACGTTTCCCCATCTGCCGCGCAGCCAGGTAGTTCGGGCACTTCGACGATGAAGGCTTGATCAACGTCACTCCAGTAAAGAATCAGTTCATACCTAATCTTCATCCTCTCCTCCGAGTTGATGCTTCAAAATTAGCGATCAACAATTTAAACTAGCGGCGCTATGTGAACTTAAACTCAGCGGCAGCTTGCAACGATCTACCGATTTAAGTTCTTAGACTTCAAAATAGTGAAGACCTAAATACTAATCTTGACTTATCGTGACTCACCCAACTTCAGAGGTAGTGAATAATCATGCCCAGATAGATCAAAATAGTGCCACACTATTTCTCGTCGAGGATCTGGATTCAGATAACGACCTGACTTTCTTTCAAGCTTTTCCGTAGAAATAGTTTTACTTGCTGCAAGGCTAATTGCATACCATTTATCGTTTATCTCAAAAAGCTTTACATTTCCTGGCGGTATCTCATACCAGACTATTGCATTAGAAAATTTTCCTCTAATTTCTACATAAATTTGACAACCAGGATAACCACTTCGCGATGTTTGAGCCTGAAGAACTTCGCAAGTAGATAAATCACATCTCAGTAGATAACAAATTTCTCTAAATGTTTCATGACTGAGAACATAATTATTCTCACATGGTAACTGGAGCAAGATAGCTACCTCACCATTCAATTCTCCCCAAACTCTCGCTTTGATTCCTGTAGTGTATCCCTCACCACCAAATGTCTCTGGATATACTGTCACTGGGAAGCCAGGAGCACCATGTACGCTCATAACATTAGCGATCCTGCCGCCCTCCAAGTAGTAACGCATCAGTTCTTTGATTGTCATTTCCTCTCTAGAAGTTGAATCCTCATGCTGAGGAGATAGCAGTTCAAAGTTTTTATTCCGCCTCAATTTACTTGATACAGGTGAATAAACTTTACTTGCAAATTCAAACGGCAATTCTGCCATATTTGGATCAAAGCAATCACTTTTAGAAACAGTTATTGAAACGGTCTTTTGCTTTGACCAGTCTTTACTTAAGGAATCTAAAAAGGCTTCTGGGAAAGACCAGTAGAAAGCAAGGTTGTCCCAGTCAACCACTATAAGGAACGTAGGAATCTCCTGAAGTAACCAGTAGTTTATAGTTTCAACCCTTATGGAAACTTGGATTTTGCTGCTGTCAGTTAGGACTTTCTCTTTTCCCTTGCACTGTACATTAAAAAGCTTTCCAGTTGGAGATTCTTGTCTGACTTCACAAATAAAATCAATGCCAAGATCGCACTCTTGAGGGACAGGAATAATATTGAAAAATCTATCAAACATTGCACTAAAGAGTTTGGCGGCGCTTCGACCTACCTTCTGTCCTTTAGTGTCCCTAGGAAGTCTGAGCATTTTCAATCTAGTAGGGGTAGATTCCCCGCCGCTCTACGGCGAAACGTCAGGCTTGCAATGTCAGCTATTGGCTGACGATCAAAACATATTCCATCCCCGTCTGCTTGCAGCGGGGTTAGTTGATTACGATCTCTACATCTTGTAATGTTAGCTTGCGTAAGCGGTCTCCGGTTGTTTAGCAATCCACTCTATCTAAAGCTTTTCAAAATGTAGTTAAAACAACCAAAAGCGCCCCCTGGAAGAGAGCGCTTTTGTTTAGCGAGAGACTAGTGAATTAGCCGTCGATCGCGGGAGCCTGCATTGAAACGAGGGTTGCGTCACCTGCCGCCAGGTCAAGCGGGAAGTTGTGAGCATTGCGTTCGTGCATGACTTCCATACCCAGGTTGGCGCGGTTCAAGATGTCCGCCCAGGTGTTAACCACACGACCTTGAGAATCCAACACCGACTGGTTGAAGTTAAACCCATTCAGGTTAAACGCCATTGTGCTGATGCCCAGAGCCGTGAGCCAGATACCAACGACGGGCCAAGCACCCAGTAAGAAGTGTAGGGAACGCGAGTTATTGAAACTGGCATATTGGAAGATCAACCGACCGAAGTAGCCGTGTGCTGCCACGATGTTGTAGGTTTCTTCTTCTTGACCAAACTTGTAACCGCTATTTGCTGACTCGTTTTCGCTGGTTTCTCGCACCAAAGAGGACGTGACCAGCGAACCGTGCATGGCAGAGAACAAGCTACCACCAAAGACACCTGCCACACCCAACATATGGAAGGGGTGCATCAGAATGTTGTGCTCTGCCTGGAACACAAACATGAAGTTAAAGGTGCCAGAAATGCCGAGGGGCATCCCGTCTGAGAAGGAGCCTTGACCGATCGGATAGATGAGTAGCACGGACGTAGCTGCCGCTAGAGGTGCAGAGTAAGCGACGCAGATCCAGGGACGCATACCGAGGCGGTAGGAGAGTTCCCACTGGCGACCCATGTAAGCGAAGATGCCGATCAAAAAGTGGAAAACAATGAGCTGATAAGGGCCACCGTTGTAGAGCCACTCATCCAGAGAAGCCGCTTCCCAGATGGGGTACAGATGAAGACCGATCGCGTTGGAGGAAGGCACAACCGCGCCGGAGATGATGTTGTTGCCATAAAGCAAAGAACCTGCCACAGGCTCACGAATGCCGTCAATATCCACAGGGGGAGCAGCAATGAAGGCGATGATGAAGCAGATAGTGGCGGATAGCAGGGTGGGGATCATCAACACGCCGAACCAGCCGACATAGATGCGGTTGTCAGTGCTTGTAACCCAGTTGCAAAACCGATCC
>JBGTJW010000501.1:0-8770 GCA_041744955.1 Stenomitos sp.
TTTGCGCATGCCATCCAACTGGATCGCGTTGATGACTTTTTGCCGCAAGTCGTAACTGTATGCTTTGCCCATATGCTTCTACCTCCTTTGGTCGTCAGCCGCCTCTTAGTCTATGTCCTAACAGTCTTGTCCATTGCTATAAAATGGGCACTGGTCTTTTAATGAATGAGGGATGTAAATCCACGCTGAGTCAGGAGTTCATGGATTGAGAACGGGCGATTACAGTAGCCCATTGCCATGGCTGGAGTCCTCTTTTGGGCAAGTCCCCAATGTGGTCGCACCCAATGATGAACGAGCCGCTGCACATCCAACACCCGTTGTAACCCTTCGACTCGTTTGGCATACAAATTCTGTCGCCGCCGATCAGCACTCGAACGCCGCCGCAAGGCGCTATTTTAGGCTTCATTGTGATTGGCATGGACTTCAGAGGCAGAGCTGACCGCCCGTGAACGGATGCTCAACCTTGACCCACTCGACGCGCTTGTGTCCTTGCGACCCTTTAATTTTCATCGCTACTTCTAGCCCTTGCCGCCACACTTTCCGTCGTCCAGTGGTTGAGCCCTTGCTTATAGTACGGCTCAAAACGCTGCTGGTAAGAGGGTAGAGAGAAAAACATTGCCGACTTAAAAAGCATTTTCGGCATTGTTTGGGGTAACGACCAAGCTCACCCGCCGCCGGAAGCTGAAGCGACGGGAGTCCAAAGCGTAGGCTGTAAGCGGTCAGGTGCAGCGCCTTGTTGGGCTGCAGTTGGTTATTTTTAGTCGCCATCTTGAGGCTCAACCATTGACGCTTTGCATTGGTCACAAAGTCCATTTTCATCTACGCCGAGCGGCCTAAAGTAGTGACGCAGGTTTTGCGCCGCTATGCCCGGATGAATATCTTTGGGCATCTCCGGCTTGTAGCCCTGAGCCTGACAAGCAACGCACTGGTTTATCCAGCGCCGCCGCAGCTTGGGATACATGGTGAGATATTCATTGCCTTTTTGCTGCTCCATTTTGCTGTTTAAGAGTAGGACACGCAGCCTAACGGCAAAACGCAGCGGTGGTAGATAACCTCAAACTGAGTACTAGTGGTTTTCGTCCGTCCGCTGCCGTGAAGTGTTATGCAGCCGCAAATCCAAAGGGCAATTTAAGAACTACCTATCTGCTCAGTTCCAATATTGCAAGTTGGTTCGCTTGCTTGAAGACTTGGTGCTGGAGGGGACGTTATTCCAGGCTGATTGCTTCTACAGATAATTCCCTTTGTTGCTTGGGGTACTCCATCGCTGTTTTTAATTATGAATACACCTCCCACATAAGCAGTCATTGGACGTTCAATCTTTGTCTTCCATGAGAAAAAGCCTAATGAGTCCTGTCGATAGGCGAAATCAGCATGACGTGGGATAGCACTAATGAATACTGACTCATCTTCAACCTTCACGATGTACCTATAGTTCAAAGAATGTTCGGATTCTAGGCGGTTGGGTGACCAACTTAACCTCAGGTCTTCAAAGGAGGAAGTAAAAGTTGGATTTTCTAAGAAATAGGCTTGCTGCGCTCGATTAAATGTGCCTATATAAGTCGGAGCAGCACTCTCAAACCGCCCATATGGCCCGTAGTTAGGGACGCGGTTTGTGAAACAGGCGGTTAGAGAAATTAGTGTCGTTGAAACTGTAGCGAAGGCGATGAATAACCTGCGATCTCTGTATGTGTCTAGTCTTACATCTTTAAGCTGCAATCGCTTGAACATGAACCTTTCAAGACTATCGAATCAACAATCTCATAACGCCTTGAGCTAGAGCGCTAATAGCCCAATTTTAACCATGTATCCAGAAAAAGCCGCAGCATAACTATTATTTAGACTGAAACTTTCCGTATAACACCCTAAAACGGGTGAATAGGCAGACGGTTTCTGTATAACACTCTAAATCAGGTAGATAGACGGAATCTTTCCGCATCATCTGCTCATTGGAGTAGATAAGCGGAAGTTTCCGCATCATGAATCAACCGATATGAGCCGCGATCGACTCTACTTTCACTCCATTACCGCTTGAGGCGATCGTCGGGCATGGTTGCATCGTTGAAATGGGTAAGATCGCACCTTACGTCATTCAAATTAGCTTTTATGCTTGGGCATTCGTCACAGCTTCTGGTTTTGGCAAGCCGTCGTCAGGGTCGATCGCCAGAAGATGAAGAATGCGACGCAGTGAAATTTTGACTTGCGGGGATTGATTGGTTAGCTCCCGTCCCAGGTCATAAATAGCTTGCTCGATCAGGTAATTATCTAGCAGCACCTCTAACTCTTGCTGAGTCTTCGGCAAGAAGCTGTCATGACTAGCCGTGGTCAGATACGCTTTGATAAAGGTTGTACTGACCCAGCGATACCAAAACTCTGCCCATTGCTGCATCCGATGGAGCTGCTCTGGATTGCTCATGCCGTTTTCAATTTCGTTGTCAAGTGCAATGTTGACGGCGTAGTAAAACGATTGCAGCATTCCTGCTACATCGCGCAGCGGCGATCGCTTCATGCGTCGCTCACTCAAGCTGCGGGCTGGATCGCCTTCAAAGTCGATGATAAAGAAGTCTTTGCCCGTGTAGAGCACCTGCTCTAAGTGATAATCGCCGTGATAGCGAGTCCGCAGCGCCGTAATTTTGTGGTTTAAGACCAGTTGAAACCGCTGTAAACAGGCATCATGCTGACTCAAAACAGTGGTGGCTAGCGATCGCGTCTCGGGTGGCAACGCACTCAAGCGATTTTTCAAGAGTAGGAAGACGCGCCCAGTCAGGTTGCGGCTGTACTGATAGATCGATCGCTGGTAGAGCGTGGTAAAGGGTTCGGGCGTAAAGGCAGGCGTGTCGGCATCCACTGACAGGGCAACATGGAGTTCAGCAGTCCGCTGCCCCAAAAGCTGCATATTCGCCAGATAGCTATTGATCGCTTTGCAGGCAGGAATCTGAGAAGGAACGGCGGGCAGAGGGCAGTAAGGAACCGGGAAAAAGACCTCTGGCAAGGTTGGATCGGCAGGAGCAGGAGCGATCGCAGACTCCACCTCCAGCGGCGAGCCAACGGGCATGGGTGCTTCAGCAATATTCGACTGATCCATCGTGACGAGATCAAAGTAGTCACGCAAATGGTCGATCGTGTAGTCCCAGGCGCTGCGGGTATCGGGGATAAACTCTTGCAGAATGCCGATCGTGATGGGTTCAGCGGAGGAACGATGGTAGGTCAGCGTACCCGCGATCGAGGGAATGCCAGTAAAGTGCTGGTGTTCATCCAGAAAGCGGCGGACTTCCAGATCTGGATGCAGCCCTTCCTCAACTTTTTGGAACAGCTTGAGAATGAGGCGATTTTGAGCGGCGACGCTACCAGTCCTGGCATAGGCGATCGACGTATTGTTGTGTAAGCCCTTCATCACCGCTGGTTCAAAGGACAGAATGCCGTCACTACGTTCATCCGTCATGAAGGCACCATCGCCAGGTTCACCACCGCTTAGCTCGTTAAACAACGCCGTTGTCGCTGCCACCAATGTTCCAGCCGCATTCTTGTAAACCTGATTCTCAGCAATGCCATCCAGCAAGGCGGTTAAAAAGTGCTTGTCGGCGATCGCGTCAAACAACACTGCCACATCATCACTATGGGACAGCTTGAGCCGTGCCACGACTGACTGCGGGGTCTCGGACAACAACTGTAGCGCCTGTTCACCCTCGGCAACCGCCAAAAACAGCACATAGGTTTGCGGGTTGCCCTGAATGTAATCTACGTGCAGCTCCAGCATTTGCGCGTGGTTCTTGCCGTAGGGAATCGCGATCGCTTCTACAAGGCGAGTGGTTTGCACCGTGCGTGTTCTGCCGCCAAACCAGTGACGGCTAGATAAATAATGGGGCAGCAGGTTTTCTAAACCAGACGTAAAACTGCGCGTTTGGACTGACTGCAACTGGGAAAATGCCTTGTCCCACGCGCCATCCAGCACCAACATGGGTAGCTCGGCATGGGGTTTTGCCGCAGGCAGGGAAAGCACTTGCGGCTTGAGGGTAAACCAGTAGACCGCGTAGGCACCAATGCTAAGGAAGTAGGGCAAATCCTCGATCGGCGGAAACTCAGTGCGTCCAAAAATCTCGACGGGCACCCACCCCTTCAACGCCGATAGCTCTAGCTCGACGGTCTGCACAAAGCGAGACAAATTTGCCACGACCAGAATGAGTTCATCCTCATAGGTACGGGTGAAGGCAAGCACTTTGCGGTTGTCGGGATGCAGGATTTGAAAATCACCGCTGCCCAATGCCTGAAAGCGGTTTCGCATCGCAATGAGCCGCTTCGTCGCATTCAGGAGCGAGCTAGGATTCGCGCGCTGCGCCTCGACGTTCACCGTGGCATAGTGATACTCTGCCTCGACAATCAGGGGCAAATACAGCCGCTGGGGGCTGGCGTTGCTAAAGCCTGCGTTACGGTCAAAGTTCCACTGCATGGGTGTGCGAACCCCGTTGCGATCGCCCACATAGACGTTATCGCCCATCCCAATTTCGTCGCCGTAATACAGTACGGGCGTGCCAGGCAGGGAGAGCAGCAGACTGTTGAGGAGTTCAATCTGGCGGCGATCGTTACCCAACAACGGCGCTAACCGTCGCCGAATACCCAGATTCACGCGCATCTCTGGATCTTGGGCATAGACGCGATACATAAAATCCCGATCTTCATCCGTCACCATTTCCAGCGTCAGTTCGTCATGGTTCCGCAGAAACAAGCCCCACTGACAGTTATCGGGGATTGCTGGCGTTTGCTGGAGGATGTCGGCGATCGGAAAGCTGTCTTCCATCCGCAGCGCCATAAACAGCCGTGGCATCAGTGGAAAGTGGAAGTTCATGTGGCACTCATCGCCATCCCCATAATAGGCGGCGGCATCTTCGGGCCACTGGTTTGCTTCTGCCAACAGCATCCGGTTGGGAAACTTTTCGTCTACGTGCTGGCGCAGTTGCTTCAAAAAGGCATGGGTTTCGGGCAAGTTCTCGCAGTTGGTGCCATCCCGCTCGTATAAATAGGGCACTGCATCCATCCGCAGCCCATCCACACCCATTTCTAACCAGAAATCCATGACATCAAACACCGCCTGACGCACCGCAGGATTGTCATAGTTCAAATCGGGCTGGTGGGAGTAAAAACGGTGCCAGAAGTATGCCTTGGCAACCGAATCCCACGCCCAGTTAGAGGTTTCAAAATCCTGAAAGATAATCCGCGCTTCTTGATATTTTTCGGGCGTGTCACTCCAGACGTAGAAATCGCGCTCTGCGCTACCCTGGGGCGATCGACGTGCCCGTTGAAACCAGGGATGCTGATCGGATGTGTGGTTAACGATTAACTCAATAATGACGCGAATCCCCCGCTGGTGAGCCGCTTGCAGAAGCTCCTTAAAGTCGTCCAGCGTCCCGTAAATGGGATTCACATTCACATAATCGGCAATGTCGTACCCATCATCCCGCAGCGGTGATGGAAAGAAGGGCAGCAGCCAGATGGCGGTTACACCCAGGTCTTGAAGAGAATCGAGCTTGCCAGTGAGTCCGCGAAAGTCGCCCATGCCATCACCGTTACTGTCAGCGAAGGCACGCACTGGCACTTCATAAATAATGGCGTTCTTAAACCACAAGGGATCATTCTTCAAAGTCAACCCATCCATTCGCACGCAATGTCCGTCATTAGGCTAGCGGAAATCGTCCCCTTCGTCATCGTACAAAGGTAAGAGCGATCGGGCTATAGTGCCTTCAGCGATCGTCCTTACCGTCGCGACAACGATCAAAACACTCCCTAGTTACGAAGGGTATTGGCAAAATCCAAGCCTCAAGAGGGATGTATTGAGCGAGTCTTTGCCTCTACTAATAACGTTGCTGATCAATAGCGCTAAAAAGCAGTACAGATCCCCGACTTCTTTGTACGCTCCTGACTAAATTGACTTAACCTGATTTAGAAGTCGGGGATCTAGGTAAAACCCTTATGTTTCAGTAGTCCGCGTCGGCGAACTTTTTAACTTAATTGCAGTTTTAACCGCAAGATACTTTTCAAACAACCTCCAAGAGCGATCGCCGAACCAATATGAGCTTTCAACGTGCTAGCGGCATTTTGCTGCATCCCACCTCTCTCCCCAGCCGCTTTGGTATTGGAGATCTTGGTCAAGCCGCTTACGCCTTTGTCGATTTTTTGGCGAAGAGTGGTCAAACCCTGTGGCAGGTCTTGCCCTTGGGACCCACAGGCTACGAGCATTCGCCCTACATCATGAATTTCAGCACCTTTGCGGGTAACCCGCTGCTGATTGATTTGGAGCAGCTAGCCGTAGAAGGATTACTGGACGCAAATGCCTTAACGCCCTTGACCGATGTTGACTTAGAGAAAGTTGCTTTTGAGCAAGTCATTGCTCACAAAACTCATTTACTGAAGCAGGCACACGATCGCTTTCTCACTGCGCGATCGCCCGATCAGGAAACCAAATTTACACAGTTTTGCCAGGAGCAAGCGTCGTGGCTGGATGATTTTGTGCTGTTTATGGCGTTGCTAGAAGCAAACGATGGCAAAGGTTGGCATTTGTGGGAACCTGCGATCGCCCGACGCGAACCGGATGCCCTCAAAGCGCAAACCGAAGCGTTGCAAGCGAGCATTCAATATCAGCAATTTGTACAGTTCAAATTCTTTGAGCAATGGCAGAAGCTACGCCAGTATGCCAATGCCAAAAACATCAAAATTATTGGCGATATTTCCATTTACGTCTGCCACAATAGCTCAGACGTTTGGGCAGATCCAGAGCTATTCAAACTTGATCCAAACACCTTTGAGCCAGCGTTTATTGCGGGTGTGCCGCCCGATTATTTCAGTGCTACCGGGCAACTTTGGGGCAATCCCGTTTACAACTGGGAGCAAGCGCAGAAAACAGATTTTGCCTGGTGGATCAAACGCTTTCAGGTGACGTTGCAATATGTCGATATTGTCCGTGTTGACCACTTTCGCGGCTTTGAAGCTTACTGGCAAGTGCCTGCGGGTGAAGAAACTGCCATCAACGGCGAATGGATCGAAGCGCCCGGTGAACAATTTTTTACCGCGTTAGAAAAAGCGCTAGGAACGTTGCCAATTCTGGCAGAAGATTTAGGCATCATCACGCCCCCAGTGGAAGCCTTACGCGATCGCTTTGACTTCCCTGGAATGCGAATTCTTATGTTTGCCTTTGGTGATGATGCAAACAATGCCTATCTGCCGCACAACTACGTGAGAAACACTGTGGTTTATCCCGGTACGCATGATAATGACACCGCGATCGGCTGGTGGCAGCAAGCCAGTGCAACCGAGAAACAGTTTCTTGCCAACTATTTAGGCTACAATTCGCCCGACGCAATCAAGGACATTAATTGGCTGCTCATTCGCACGGCGTTAGCTTCAGTTGCCGATCTCGCCATCATCCCACTGCAAGATCTCTTAGATTTGGATGGGCGATCGCGCATGAATGATCCCAGCCACAACGATGGCAACTGGCGCTGGCGCTATCGCAGTTCTGATTTGTTGACCCAAGCGTTGAGCGATCGGCTCCTGACTCTTACTCAGCTTTACAGTCGCTAACGTTCCACATCACCTGCCGCAGATCACCTTAAACGCTACAAGCAATAGCTTGTCAGCGATCGGCGCTAACGTTCCCCTTCAGCGGCGGCAGATAACCTTAAACTCAGCACCGACGACTTGCGACCGTCCGCTTCAAGGGGGTTGTTATGCGGCTGGCTTGTGCTTCGCTAGCTTCAACGCCGACAACAGCAGAATTGTACCCAAGATTAGATACAACAGAGAACTTGATACATACCTTAAAAGACTACTGCCAATAAATGCACCCAGAATTGAACCAGATGCCATTGAAACGATAAATCTCTGCTCTGTTTTAACTTCCTTAAGTCTTTGCTGGCTTCTGTACTTAAACAAACCCATCATAATTGTTGGAATGCTGATCGCAAGGCTTAAACTTCCTGCTAGCTTAATATCAACGGAAAACAACAAAATAATTGTTGGGATAATCAACTCTCCACCTGCGACACCCAACATACTACTGAATATGCCAATTACAATTCCTGCTAGAAATCCAAGGCTGATTCTTAAAAGGCTTGGCAGTGGCAAACTCTCAAGACTGAAGATGAGATTATGTCCTATTAGTACAACGCTCAGAAAGATCAGAAAAACTACGATTACTCGGTTTAATACTCGTTCGTTGATTCGAGTTGCATAATGAACTCCAACATAAGAGCCGATTAAAGAGCCTGCCAAAATGTTGATGATCACTGCCCAGTTCGCAGCAACATTTTCCAGCCCCACAACGCCGCTCCGAAAAATGAATGAAAATGTCACTGTGACCAGGCTGACAATGAGGTTGATGATAATTGCTTGTAGAGTTCGATAGTTAAAAACACTGACTAGAAGGGGTAAGCGGAACTCTGCACCGCCCAAACCAATTAGCCCACCAAGAACCCCAACCAAAGCACCCCACGCAAACGCCCAGATATTTCGCATTCAGATCTCCACACCCAGCAACAGCAAAATTATGAGCGATTTGCTTTGAGACTGAGGTAATCAACTTAGCAGCACTTGATTCGATTGCCCCACAAATAACTTTTGGCTGCGCCCTCACTAAGAGCCGAAGCCGCATAACAATTATTAGACTGAAAGTTTCTGCCTAAGATCCCAATTTGGGTGGATAGGCAGAAAGTTTCGGCAGTGCGACACGAAGTTGCACGACTTGAGTGAGAAGCCACCTTCTCTAGGATAGTGTCCAAATCCT
>JBGTJW010000502.1:0-12933 GCA_041744955.1 Stenomitos sp.
AGCCTTCGCGGCATCGCTCTCCAGTCAATTGCTGTGTCAATATTCTGGGTGGATTGATTGCTTATTGCCAGCAACCAAAGAAACCTTCCATCGCTATTGACCACAATTTGCTGCTTCCCGCTTAACCCGAACTGACGTTAGGTTACAAACTTTACTACGTGAGCACAAGATCCCCGACTTCTCGAAGAAGTCGGGGATCTGAACAGATAGACTCGTCACTAGACGCTCTGCGTCTCTAGCGGCAGCACAACGGTAAAGGTAGAGCCAACACCAACTTCCGAGGTCAGGCTAATCTCACCTTGCAGCAGTTTTACCATACGAGCAACGATCGCCAAACCCAGCCCCGTGCTGTTAGCGAGTCGATCGGGTTCAGACGGTAGCACCTGAAAGAACGGTTCAAAAATGCGTGCTTGGTTAACCTCAGCAATGCCCATCCCTGTATCGCTTACCGCGATCGACCACCAACCGTCCGAGAGTACCCGACACTGTAAAGTCACGCTACCCACCTCGGTGTAGCGAATGGCATTACTCATCAGGTTGACCAGAATTTGTTGCAGCCGTAGCGGGTCAGTAACAACGCGATCGGGTGCCCGATCATCATCCAACAAAAGCTGCAAGCCACTCGATGCTGCTAGAGGCTGTATCACTTCAAGCACTGTTTGAATAATGCTACGAACATTAGTTGGCTCTAGTCGGAGTAGCATTTGCCCCGCTTTGTACCGTGACAGTTCCAAAGTGTCATTGATCAAGCGCAAAAGCTGACGACTATTACGCACGACGCGCTCAATATGCTCCAGGCTATACAGCGTGTCTCGCACGGCTGGCTGCTGCTGCTGCCTCAAAAAGAGTTCAGAGTAGCCAATGATAGAGGTTAGCGGAGTTTTCAGTTCGTGGGCAAGGACAGACAAATTCTCCTGGCTGGAATGCATCAGACGATCGAGTTCTTGATTCGTCAGCAGCAACTGTCCCCGCAATCGATCTAGCTCTTGTAGGCGTTCAGCAACATAGCTCTTAAAGCACTGCGCGATCGCGCCATCCACTACGGCATCAATGAGCGCGACTGCCCGCAATACTTCCTCGGCTGTGTACTGGAGCAAATCGGCGCGGAGAACATGGATAATTTGTGCGCGCAAGAGATGATATTCGCGTGCAATCTCAGTCGGATCAAAGCCTTGTCCGGCTCGCAAGACTCCATGCTGAAGACTTGCTCTGATAATCGTTTCGACATCGCTCTCTTGCGTGTCTGCCAGCACTGTTGCGAGGGCTGCAAGAATGTGAGGAATATGGTCACGAATAGCAGTCGGTGAAAGCTGATCAGCACTTTTGATCTGCTGATCCTGAAAAACTGCTTCTACCCATCGATCGGTAATAGTTTGCGATCGCTCAGTCAGCAAGGCGCTTAAATCAGGCATTGGTGATAACTGAGAAAGAGTCATATGGGCTTCCCCTAAATGTGAGTGTCATCTTTTACGGATAACATTCAGCAATTCTCATTTTGAAACATTTGTACTGAAATCGAAGCTTCCAATGGCTTCCAAGCCCTATCATTTGAACGACAGAATGCGGCTTACAGCCGTCTGAAGTGACTAGAATCAGGCATTTCGGCGAGAATCATTCTCATACTGAGAATTGCTGGATAACATTCCTTAAGGATTGATCTTTAATCTTTCCTCAGTCTTCCCTAAGATAGACACTCATTCTACCTTAAGGCTTATCTTTCCAGGGATAGCCGATTTGTATGACTCTACTGCGATCGCCTGTTTCGTTCAGCATAACGCTGTCATCCCCTCTCTAGCAGCCAGAGTTGAAACACATGAACTTACAATAGGCATCCAGCCTGGATAAATGTTTGGCGCTGAAACCAATGCTTTTTTGCAGCGGCAGCGATCGAGCTTAGACCCATGAGGCTGCGACGTGACTATAAAGTAAGGTGCCGAACCGTGCGTTTAGCCCTACTTAACGTCAATTCGGATTAAGAACATCTATGCGGTGCTGATCGGCTGAAACACCACAAACACGTTGCCGATGTCAAGTCTTCGCCAACGCTGGCATAAGGGTTTCAGCTTATCCCCAACTCAGGTTAACTATTGTCAGAAACGGCGAGATCCGCTCATTGCGATCGCTAACAGCAGACAACCCGACCCAGCAGAGCAAGCTCAATACGCTGGAGCCGTTAGTAAAAGTCAAAATGGCTGAACGCAATCAAACGATCGAGCTACGCCAGCAAAAAGGGGTTTGCAATCTAGCGTTAACGCGGCTGATAGCTCTGATTCTGCACAATCTTCCCGTACACTTTTACGGCTTTTAGCTCTTCGTTGCTTTCTTTAGCGTGTTCAACCGCAGCTTGATTAATTTCTTGCTGTGATCCAGTAAACTCGGCTACCTGGGCGTGTTCATACGAAGCGATCGCATGGCGTTGCGCTTCTTTACCAGCAGCCTCAATGGATTTGGCTTGTGCTTCTGTCACGCGATCGACACTAGCTTCGATTACCTTGCCAAAGGCTTCTACCTTTTCGCCGTTTTTTTCAGACTTCTTGGCACAATCTTGTGCCGCTTTGGCTTGCGCTTTTGATACCTTATGCATCACGGTCTCGTCCATCATGTTTGACTATCTCTACTCCAGCAAACCTTAGTAGCCCCAGTCACTACACTTATAGTTAAATTCGGGTTAAAACATTTGCCGAGCCAGACTCTATCCTTAGATAGTGCTAAGAGTAAACGTGTAACTGCTAGAGTCAACGGGTTGATCTATTGCTCTACCTCAAGCTATAGATTTGGGTTCAAAATCGCACCAGACTGTAGCTTTGGAGCCAGTCTCTTTGATATCAGCCAATGGCTCTGTTCAACTCCAACCTAGAAGATATTGAGGTTCAGTTGCTTTTAGAAGGCGTGTACCGTTACTACGGTTTCGACTTTCGAGACTATGCGCCGTCATCCTTGAAGCGTCGCATTCGCAAAGTTTTGGCGGCGGAAGCACTAACCAACGTTTCGGCACTGCAAGAGCGACTCTTGCATGATGCTGATTGTCTGGAGCGGTTTTTGCTGGGCTTAACGGTTAACGTGACCTCTATGTTTCGTGACCCCAGTTTTTTTGTCGCTTTTAGGGAAAAAATTGTCCCACTCTTACGGACTTACCCGTTTATTCGCATTTGGCACGCAGGCTGTTCGACCGGGCAAGAGGTCTATTCGCTGGCAATTTTGCTGCAAGAAGAGGGGCTTTATCACCGCTGCCGCGTTTATGCAACTGATACCAACGAGCTGGTCTTGCAAAAGGCGAAGCAAGGCATCTACCCGATCGATCTCATGCAGGAATACACTCACCTTTACTTAAAAGCGGGGGGCAAGCGATCGTTTTCGGAATACTATACGGCTGGCTATGGAAACGCCATTTTTCGCAACTCGTTAAAAGAAAACATCGTTTTTTCACCCCACAACCTGGCAACCGACAGTTCCTTTAATGAATTCAACGTGATCTTGTGCCGCAATGTTTTAATTTATTTCAACCGCACACTGCAACAACGGGTACATCAACTGTTTTACGATAGTCTTTGTTCGTTTGGGGTACTGGGGCTAGGGCAGCGAGAATCACTGAAGCTGACGGCACATGAACAATGCTATGAAGAAACTGCAAAGGGAGAGCGGCTCTATCGGAGGCTCGACTGATGCATTTTAAACTGCTTGTTATTGGCACGTCGTTAGGTGGCTTTTCAGCGCTCAAAGTGGTGCTTGGAGGGTTAACGCCCCCGTTCCCGCTCGCGATCGCCGTTGTACAGCATCGCCACAAAGAATCTGGCAGTTTAATGAGTGGCTCGATGCAGCAATACACGAAGCTCTCAGTGCATGACGCAGAAGATAAAGACGAGTTGATGCCGGGACACGTCTATTTAGCTCCCGCCGATTATCACTTGCTGATTGAGCAAGATTACCTGGCGCTTTCGGTCGATGAACCCGTCTGCTTTGCGCGTCCGTCGATTGATGTCCTGTTTGAATCAGCAGCCGATGTCTATGGCGATCGTACCATCGGTGTTATTCTCACCGGGGCAAATCATGATGGTACGAAGGGGCTGGCACGCATCAAAGCTTGTGGTGGGCTGGCGATCGTTCAAGATCCGGCAACGGCTGAAACGAGAACGATGCCACAAGCGGCGATCGACCTGACCAGGGTGGATGCCATCTTACCCCTCCCAGACATCGCGCCCTATTTAGTGAATTTGTTATGCCGTGCGAGGAGTTAATGCCATGTCGCCTCAAGTCAACATTCTTCTCGTTGATGATCATCCCGAAAATCTGCTGGCGCTAGAAGCCATTTTGGGCAACCTGGACGCAACGTTAGTGCGGGCAAACTCTGGTCAAGAAGCCCTGCGGTGTTTACTCAACCAGGATTTTGCTGTCATTTTGCTGGATGTGCAAATGCCTGGTATGGATGGCTTTGAGACGGCAACGCTGATTCGGAGTCGAGAACGATCGCGCCAGACTCCCATCATTTTTCAGACTGCCTTTAGCACCAATGAACGGCTTATGTTCAAAGGCTATGCCTTAGGTGCAGTGGATTATCTGCTGAAGCCGATCGATGCCAGTATTTTGACTTCTAAAATCACGGTTTTCGTTGATTTGTTCAAAAAAACTGAAGCAATGAAGCAGCAAGCCGCCCAACTTGCCGCCATCAATACTGAACTCAGCGAAAGTGAAGAGCGCTTTCGTTCTCTCAGCGCTTGTTCGCCTGCGGGCATTTTTCTTACTGATACGGCTGGTGCCTGCACGTATACCAACCCATGCTTTCATGCGCTTGCTGACTGCACGCTAGAGGAAACGTTGGGCGATCGCTGGTTGCAGCAACTCCATTCAGACGATCGCGATCGGGTGGCTCATGCGTGGCAGTCTTACACCAGCGGACAGGTGACGGAATATGCCACTGAATATCGCTTCCAGCACCGTGATGAGACGGTTCGGTGGGTGTCTGCCCGTTCCTCACCCCTGTTTTCTGATCGGTGCGAACTGACAGGCTATGTTGGCACGATCGAAGACCTGACCGAGCGTAAGCAGGCAGAAGAAGCCCGTGCCCAGGTGATTCAAGAGCAGATCGCACGACGAGAAGCTGAAGCGGCAAATCGTATGAAAGACGATTTTTTAGCAGTGCTGTCTCACGAATTACGAACGCCGCTGAACTCCATACTGGGCTGGTCGCGTTTACTGCGGGATCGACAGCTAGACGAGGAAACGATCGTCCGTGCGTTGGAGACCATTGAACGTAACGCGCAGGCGCAGGCGCAGCTCATTAATGACATTCTGGATGTCTCTCAGATTGTGCGCGGCAAACTGCGGCTAAAATGCCACGCGCTAAACCCACTTTTTATCGTAGAAGCGGCGATCGAGTCGGTGCGTCCGCTGGCTGAGGTCAAAGCCATTCAGCTTGAGTCAAAGCTTGATGCGGACGTTGGGCAAGTTTGGGGCGACTCTGTACGCTTGCAGCAGGTCGTGTGGAACTTGCTGACCAATGCCATTAAATTTACGTCTGCTAACGATACGATTACGGTGCGATTGTCTACTGCACCGCCGTCGCTTACAGAAGGACAGCAACGCTCCGTCCAGATTCAAGTCAGCGACACAGGCATGGGCATCGAACCCGCTTTTTTGCCGCACGTATTCGATCGCTTCCGGCAGGCAGATAGTACCACCAGTCGTCCCCAAAATGGTCTGGGGCTAGGTCTGGCGATCGTCCATTACCTGATCGAACAGCACAAAGGTAGCGTGCAGGCAGAGAGTCCGGGGGTTAACCAAGGAGCCACGTTCACTGTCACACTGCCGCTTTTCGACCCCACGACAGATGGCTTAATCATTGAAAACAACGGCTATGTGAGTCGAGACACTCACGTAGAAGCAACTAGGCTAGAAGAAAATGGTAATAGCGCCCCCAGCGATGCGATGCAGGCGATGTTAACAACGTTCCGTCATGCCGCCTCCTAGCCAGATCGAAAGCAGGTTGGCTTTAGATTGAGACAGCAGACAGGAGGAACGGCAAGTAAGCACTGCTATCCAGCCCTGCTAAAGACTGACCTCGACGCTTTCTAACGGTATTGGCTCCTGCTTTGCTGATGGAAGCAACATCCGCTTCCGACTCCTGATCGCTTAAAAACTGTCTGCACCGCTCATGCATTCACCCCATCAACACGATAACCGCTGTCTGCAAGCAGGGCATAGTCTACCTGGCTGGGGGCGTAGAGGCGATAAAGCCAGCCATACGACATAATCGATTCCACGCTGTCAGCGGGGTGAGAATAGTCGTAGGTGCCTGTCACCGGGTTAGCGCCATCCTGGGATTGCAGGGCGACGTAGTTTCCACCATTGGCGGCTCTGGCATAGTTGCCCTTAAAAACAGCCGTCTGCGGTGTGGTGCGATCTTGCAGGTTATAGCCAGTCCAGTTCAGCCCGACCAGACCCAGTACGTGCCCAAGCTCGTGTACTACAACCTGATACAGCAGCCAGCCAGAGGGATCGTTGGCAGCCGAAAAGCTAGCAGGATTGATTGCAATTTGTCCCACCCGTGGCATCAGGTCAGGGGAAGAAATCCAACCGCCAAACTCATAATCGGGTCCGCCGATCGCGGGTTCGTCGCTGCTACTGCTTTGGTAAGGGTTGACAAAGACCAGTAGATCATCAACGTAGCGTTTGCTAGTAAAGCTGTAAGTGCGATCGCCAAAGCTTTCGAGTTTGCCGATCGTGCTGTCGAGTTGAAAATCAGTCCACTCATTGGCGATGCGTGTTGCCCAGTCAGCCGCGGCTTTGCGAGCGATCGCCTGTTTTGTAGGAGTCCAAAAGCCAGAGGAGTCGTTGCGAAAATCCAAATCAATATTGAAGTTGTTGGGGTCAGGCGCATACGTGTTCGTCACGCGCCCCAATTCATAGGTGGCACTACCCGTAAAACCACCGCTGAGCGTGTAGCTCACCGTATTACCCAGCAACCGATCGACGCTAGAATTATCGGCTTCAGCAAGGAACGAAACAGTTCGTGCGGTTTGCCAGTTTTGCGGCGTAAAGGTAAGGGTGTTTTGCGACCCGTTAGCAACACTAGCATCAGTATCTACCACCACAAAAGTACCTGTCGCAAATGTAACAGTCACGTTTGTAGTGGGTGCTTGAGTTAGCTGAATTTTGAACGTCCCAACTTCGCCTTCTTGTCCGCTAAAGGTGCGATCGCTAATTTTGACAAGGCTTGGAGCGATAAAGGTGTCCTGCAAGCCAATCTGCCAGTTTGTGTCGCGAACAGACAGTAAGGGTCGGGGTTCCTGGTTGGCAGCATACGTCAGGTTGTCCAGCAGCCAAACCTCATTCTCCCCAGAGGCAGCATTGTGCCAGAGAAGATCGGTCTTACCGTCACCATTAATATCTTCAGCGCCCTGAACTTGCCAGTTCAAATCACTCCGCGATCGTAAAAAGGTTGTACTGGCGATCGTCATACGATTCATTGTCCAGACAAAATTCTCGCCTGATAAATAGTTGCGCCACAGAATATCTGCCTGCCCGTCTTGATTAAAGTCTGCGGCTGCCTGGATTCTAAGGTTCTCCCCAACGACCGTCGGGAGATATGTGGAGGTACTGAAGGTAGCGCCATCTAGCGCCCAAATGGCATTTTCGCCAGTCGCGTAGTTGCGCCACAGCAGATCGGTCTTACCATCACCTGTAAAATCAGCCGTGCCTTGAATTTGCCAGTTTGGATCGGCGACTGTAGGCAAAAGAGGCAAACCTGAGCGCAGCGTTACGCCATCCATCTCCCAGATCACATTTTGCCCAGTGGCATAATTGCGCCACACAATGTCCGTTTTGCCATCGCCTGTAAAGTCACTCGCTCCTTGTATGCGCCAGTTGGGATCTCCAACAGGAGCCAAATAAGCGCTCGACAAGAGCGTCGTACCGTTCATATACCAGACGGCATTTTGCCCCGTGACATAGTTGCGCCACAGCAAGTCAGTCTTGCCGTCCCCGTTGAAATCGACATCGATCGTTGAGGGCACGGGTGATGCAGCAGCGGGAGCGGGAAGCGCAGCTTGCAGCAACTCTAACGCAACAGCACTAGAACTCGAAAGGCTGGTGCTACTGAAGTTCGAGGTTTCCAGGCCACTAGCGGCGTGCCCCAGACTTAGCGGCTGGTTAGTGGTTAGCGATGCTGCTCCGTGACTCAGACTAAACGAAGGCTTTAAACCGGACGTACTGCTGTCGCAATCGGCAAACATTGGATAAAGCAGAAAATTATTGTTTCACTTTATACCGTTTTTACTTGTTAGTGTGCAATTTCGCTTAGATTGCAACGCCTTTTCGGCTCTAGCTTAAACCTTTAGTAAAGGCGATCGAAAACGCTGTAAAGAGTGCTACGCCTAACGATGGTCGCTAAGCGGATCGGCAACGGTGCCTGCACTCACAGGTGAGCGACAACCAGTACAGCCCATTATGACTGTATCATTCAGGTCATCAGGCTATACCGAGTCAGAATACTCATGACTTCTCCAGGATTGGCACTTGGCAGCAGCGGACTCCACTCATGCACCTCAGCAAACCGCAGCCGATGGAGCGTCTGAATTGTACCCAGCACACCCTGACGCGAACCAATGACTAGAATTCGCAGTGACTCGCGATCTGATGTGCGTTCAGGCGTTGCTTTTGTAGGTGTTTTGTTGACTGGAGACTCAGAAGCTTTACTGATAGAAACCTTACTGGTAGATGCATTACTGGCAGAGACTAAAAAATTCTCAGGCATAGAGCGACCTCCAACGGTAGGTAAAGAACGTTGTATTAACCGACCACATAAACCTTGAAACTTCCTTTGAGCAAGGGCTTCGATTCATCCCTCAGCCTTCATCCTTTTGCTCTAACTTTGCACCACAAATGAGGCAGCAAAGTTTGTAGGAGTAAACGCTGATTTACCCTTACAACCGCGCTGTTTGTAGCGGAGCACAAGCTGGCATCAAGGCTAAATACAATTTACACGGTGGCGAATAAAAAGTCAAAACATTGGCAAAAATCAGCGCGTAGTGCTTTGCAGCTACAGTTTCAGCCGCAGAAAAAATAGCAGCACCGAACGATCGAAGCGGCTGGATTGCCCAATTTCAGCTTTTTCATGCATGACGGCCAACAGTCGATCGCTCACTGCTATTGACGCTCACTGTTGGTTACTGACGGGCACCATCGGCGGTATCAGCCTTCAGCAAATAATTTTGCATAAACAGCACCGTGGCGTAGAACTGGAAATCGACATTCTTTTTCTTGGCAAAGCCATGCCCTTCATCCTTGGCGACCAGAGACCAGACAGGTATATTGTTTTGCCGTACGGTTGCGACAATCTGTGTTGCTTCGTTCAACGGGACGCGAGGATCGTTCTGACCATGAATGACAAAGAGGGGCTTTTTGATCGTTTCGGCGTTGTTAAGGGGCGAGATTTTGAGCAGAAACTCACGCATTTTGGGGTCACGTTCATCACCATATTCCACTCGTCGCAGATCGCGGCGATAACTTTCGGTGCGCTCTAAAAACGAGACAAAGTTGGAGATGCCAACGATATCGATCGCCGCTCGAATGCGATCGCTGTAATGGGTTGCCACTGCCAGAGACATATAGCCACCGTAGCTGCCGCCTGTGACTAAAACGCGATCGGCATCCAGCGTCGGCTGCGTGGCGATCCAGTCCAGCAATGCCCCAATATCCTTGACCGAATCTTCGCGCAGGTAGCCATTGTCTAGCTTCAAGAAGGTTTTGCCATAGCCAGATGAGCCGCGCACATTGGGAAAGAGCAGCGCAACACCCAGTTCATTGAGATAAAAGTTGTTACGCCCCAGGAAACCCGGACGATATTGTCCCTCTGGTCCGCCGTGAATGTTGATGACAACCGGGCGCTTGCCAGTAAAACGAGCGGGTGGGCGGTACAGAAAGCCAGAAATTGTCTTGTTGTCAAAGCTCTGCCAGCGCACTAATTCTGGTTCCGCAAACGTGGCAGTGTTTAGCCCACCCGTTTCGCTTTCAGTCCAGCGTTCCACTGTATTAGTTGCCATGTTTAACGAGTAAACATCCGCCGTCGATCGTGCCGAAATCAGCGTTAAGCCTAAATCCTGATTGTTGGGATGCCAGGACAGACGGGCGATCGCGCCCAGCGGCAAGGTTGGCAACGGCAGTGTTTTTTGGGTTGCTGTCTCCAGCAGATGTAGCACGCTGGCTCCGTCTTCGTTGGTGACAAACGCAAGCCGTTTACCATCATGGGACAACTCAAAGTTTTCTACATCCCACGGAATCTGGCTGGTCAGGTCGGTATAGCGGTTGCTGGCAAGGTCAAGATAGGCAAGACGCTGAAATTCTGAGCCGCGATCGCTGATCACATACAGCCCTTTGCCATCTTTGCTAAAAACGCCGCCACCATAGGCAACAGGTTCCTGCCCTTGCACAGTAAGCGGTTTTTTCGCGCCAGTGGTGGTGTCCAACAGCCAGAGATTGCTTTGGTTGACTGACAGGAATTCCAGCACCAAAAGCTGGCGATCTTCCGGCGACCAATCCAACGGATACCAGCCGCCACCTTTCACTTCTGCTAGCAAACGATTAGACGCTGGGGTTTGCGGATCAATGATGTACAGGTCAGTATCGGCACCATTACGGCGGGTAGACGTATATGCCATGCGATCGCCCGCTTGCGACCACACGCCACGACTATTTTTAGACGTGCCATCCGTGAGCAGCGTTACGTCTCCTGTCGCAATGTCATAGCGGTAGTTTTGGTTAAACTCATTGCCGCCCACATCACGGCTAAACACGAAGTAATTGCCCTCTGTGGGCTGGTAGGTCGCGCCAGACGGTGCCTCGGCAAAGAACGTCAACTGCTTGCGTGCGCCCCGGGGAAACTGCACAGCATGAATCTGGGGCACATCGCCAAAGCGCGTGCTGATCAGCATCTCTCGTCTGGTCGGATGCCAGCTTGAAAGCCCAGCCGACCGAAACTCAGTGTAGCGGTTGACCGTTTCCACCAGCGCTGACGGAATCGCAGGAATACCCTCTGTAACCAAGTTTTCGTTTGGGGCGACGGTCGCCGCTTGAGCAAGGGGCATGGGCATCAGACTGAAAACAGCTACCAGAATTACGGCAAAAAGCGATCGAAGCAGTTGCATCAGACGGTTTCACCAAAGGTTGAGCAGTTGGATAACATTGACCGAACCTCAAGGCAAGCAGCGCTGAAGTCACGTTCCAAACCAAAACACTGAACGAGCGATCGTGCGACGGTTTTCAACCACTTTACACCCTGCAATGTTCGGCTGAGCGCTCCCGTTAAAGCCCCATGCCTACCACCGAACCGAATGCCTGTACCGACACATGGCTTAAACCCAGTTGACACCGCGCAGCCATTTCCATACGCCTGTACCGCGCCTCACTAATACACCCTGACTCTGTTCCTTGGCGAGCGCCATCAGTTCGGCAGTTGTAAAGCTATAGCCCAGTTGCTCCGTGATCCTCAAAAAGTCATCTGGATTTGTCACCCCTTCAAACCGATCGCGTAACGTTTCATCAGACGCAATTGCCTCAAGAAACCGATTTGCACTTTCCGTAGACATGACCCAAGTCTCCTTCTGCTATGGCACCGCGAACCAATTTCACGATGATGCTTACCGTTCATATTGCCCTCATTTTCGCTCACATTAGCGCGTACGACCAGGAAAGAAGCAACGCCCAGTGAGTTGGGCCAGTGAGTTGGGCCAGTGAGTTGGGTAGGATGAGAAGCCGTGCGTAACTGTCTGCCGATGGTCAGGCAAGTCTACACGGCTATGGCTTCTCTGCAAAAGTTATGGGAATCGTCATGCTAAATGCTGTACCTTCATTCGGCGTTGAGTCATAGCTAAGATGCCCATTGTGCTTCTGCACAACAATTTGATAGCTGGTAGCAAGCCCTAAGCCAGTGCCTTGACCAACCGGTTTGGTTGTAAAAAAAGGTTCAAACAAGTGCGCCTTCGCTGACTCTGAAATACCAACGCCATTGTCTTGAATACGCAGTGTAACAGTCTGTGCATGACTTAACTCTGTACGAATCCAAATGGTGGGCGTTTGATTAAGCGTTTGCTTAGACGCGGTAGAGGAACCAAATTTTTGCTCCAAGGCATCGATCGCGTTATTCAGTAGGTTTAGAAAAACCTGATTTAGCTCACCCACATAGCACGTCACAAGGGGAATCTCGTTATAATCCCGCTTGATTTCGATCGCAGGCATCCCTGCTTTGCCAGCCAGCCGATGTCCTAGTAACAGCACAGTGCTATCTAACCCTTCATGAAGATCAATTGCCTTAATAGCCGATTCGCCTAAACGAGAAAAAATACGCAGTGCTAAGACAATCGAACTAACCCGTTTTGCGCCTGCCCGCATCGATCGCATGATGTTTTGAAGATCGGCAGTCACAAAGTCCAGATCCGTTTCTTCCAGCAGCGTTTGCATTGCTGGTGATGGCTCTGGATATTCCTGCTGGTAAAGGTTAATGAGCTGAAGCAGCTTCTCTATGTGTTCATGGGCTGGATTGAGATTGCCGACAATAAAGCCAATGGGATTATTCAACTCATGGCAAACACCCGCTACTAATTGTTCCAGACCCAGCATTTTCTCTTTGCGAATCAGTTGAGCCTGCATTTGCTTTAAATCGAGCAGTGTTTGTTGAACCTGGCTATTCTTTATCTGTAGCTGTGATTGCAGTTCTTGAATCTTAAGATGGGTTTGAATGCGTACTAAAACATCTTCAAATTGAAACGGTTTAGTAATGAAGTCGATCGCCCCAACCTGGAACGCTTTGACTTTATCAGTCACCTCATCTAAAGCACTTAAGAAGATGACAGGCACCATTGCTGTTTTTTCATCCGCTTTAAGCTGCCTGCAAACTTCAAACCCGTCCAGATCGGGCATATTGACATCTAGCAAAATCAAATC
>JBGTJW010000503.1:0-4624 GCA_041744955.1 Stenomitos sp.
GGCTAAAGTAAGAAGCCGATCGCAATCTATCCCTGCTTAAATAAGCTAGTGTATTTACCGCAAGCCCTTTCTCGCTAGCATTTGGGCTAATCCATTACCGAAAAAAACAACCAATATGGCATTTATCTATTTCCCGTTTGCCCAAGCAACATTGAATACAGAGCACATTACCCGAATCGTGTGGTCACCGGCTGATACGCTCAAAGGGTTCGTCCATCTGGCAGCAACAGATGCATCGAATAAAAACAGCGTTGTGACTTTATCAGGCGGAGACGCTGAGAAACTTTGGGATGCCATGCACCCTGACGAGCCACAGCCAGCAGAAAGCCTGTAGACGTTGGCTTAAGTCTGCCAGCCGTTTGTAGTGTGAGCCGCTCACGCTTTTGACAGTTCTCTACCGTGAGCGTCCAGGTTGCATTCGGGCGCTTGGTTTTCTGGAGCGATCGTCCGAAAAAATTGACACTCTCAGACTGGCACTCTCAGACTAATGTTGGGAATGCCAAACCTTGTTTATACGCCTTGAACCCCCGATCGCCTTGTCTCGACAGCAATTCTACGATCGCTGCCTCACCGTTCCTGACACGTTAAAGATTGCTGATCGGGTGGACACAGATTCGACGATCGTCAGCATGATTGCACGTAGGCTAGGGGCAGAAGCGCTACCTCGGCTGGCGGCTGAACCCATCCCAGTCGATATTTAAGTTTTTGGCTGGCGGATGCCAAGCGATCGAGTGATGGATATTGCGGTGCTGGCAGAGGCTCTACAGGTGCCAGCCGTTTTCGCGTTCCTAGATATTTTAAAGTTTAATGATTTATTGATGCCAAAACCGCTTGCGTAAGTTGCACTAATCGATTGAATTTACACTTTTCCCACGTCTTTTACAATTAGAAGTTGGAGATAGGCACCCTTAATTAAACCTGCTTAACTAAGCCCAATTTGCTTGAGTGCGGTTACACGCGCTCGTTCAGAAAGCTTATCCAGGAGGATGTATTCCGAGTCATCAACCAGCGACTCTTTCTGCATTAGCTCGATCATCGTTTGGTGGAGCAACGTTTCTGCTTGTTCTGCACGCTCTGCTAGCCAAAGGTGAGTTTCAGCATCCTGAGGGAATTGTTCGATACAGTTAGTGGTGTATTTGCGAAAGGTTCTGACTTGGCGCAAAATTCGAGCCAGGTAGCCGGGGCATTCACACGCCACTACTTCTGCGGCTCGACAAATTTCAATCAGCGCTTCGTCAGATATATCGGAGACTTTAATCATGCGCGTCGTGTCTGACATCATTGAGCTTTGCACTTCGTAAAGGGTCATTGTTTATTCAACCCGTATCTTTGTCTTAATTGCGACTGCCGTACGGAAGATCTTTAATCTTGATACACCGTAACAATGGCGACACCAGGACAATTGCTTAATGCACGTAAAGACGATTTGTAAAAGGAGAGAGAACCTGTGAAAGCTGTTTTGATGTGCGCTCCTGGAGCACCGGATGTTTTGCAGCTTAGTGACGTGCCAGCGCCAACCCTACAGCAAGACACAGAATTGTTGGTGCGTCTGAAAGCAGCAGGCGTGAATCCAATTGACACCAAACTACGCAAGCGTGGCACCTTCTTCCCCGATCGCCTACCTGCTCTTTTGGGATGCGATGGTGCCGGGATTGTAGAAGCTGTGGGTGCAGGGGTGCAGCAGTTTCAACCGGGCGACGAGGTGTATTTCTGCAATGGTGGGTTGGGCGGACATCCCGGCAACTATGCCGAGTGGGCGATCGTCGATGCCCGGTTTGCAGCCCGCAAGCCTACTACCATCAGTTTTGCTGAAGCTGCGGCGGCACCGTTAGTTTTGATTACCGCCTGGGAAGCACTCTACGATCGCGCGAGGCTTCAGGCAGGGCAGCGCATTTTGATCCATGCTGGCACGGGCGGCGTTGGGCACGTTGCCATCCAGCTAGCGACCTTGCGCGGTGCCGAGGTTTGCACCACAGTCAGCACGGAAGCCAAAGCGGTTTTTGCCAGAGATCTCGGTGCGAGTCAAGTCCTGTTTTACAAGGATGTGGACGTGGTGCAGGCAGTCATGAATTGGACGCACGGACAGGGTGTGGATATTACCTTTGATACGGTGGGCGGTGCTGTGCTGGGACAATCGTTTGCCGCCACGAAATTCTATGGCGATATTGTGACGATTCTGGAAGCTGACCCGACAACCGACTGGAAAACAGCCCGGACTCGCAATCAGCGTGTGAGTTTTGAACTCATGCTGCTGCCGATGTTAAAAGGCTTGGTGGCGGAGCAGCAGGCACAGGCAACCATTTTGCAGCAATGCGCGCAGTTGATTGATGCAGGGCAGCTTCGGCTGCATGTGAGTCAAACCTTTACGCTGGCTGAAGCGGCGGCGGCACATCGATCGCTCGAAGCAGGCTCTACGATCGGCAAGCTTGTGTTGCTCATTGACCCCTAGCGATCGTCGCAACAGAAAGCGTCAGGCTCAATCAGGCTCAATGCAACCGATCGTCCTGATGGGTGGGCAAAGTGCTGTATTCGGTAGTAGCACGTCTAGAGTTTTCAACTCCTTAGTAAAAAAAGACGGAACATCAGCGCTTCACGCCCCATTCGCGATCGAACTTTATGCGTATCACTGTGCCGAAAGTGCTTATCTACAGCACCTTGACGACATTAGCGTGCTATCAGGGCTACGTTACCTTTTTTGCTAAGGCTGACACGGAGGATGAGTCGGCTTCTAAGGCAGCGAAAGCTGGAGCAGCGTCAGAACAGCCAGATACGATCTTGCCTGACACGATCGCCGCTCCTGAAACCATCACGGCAGACGGTCTGAAGCTCCGTCTTAACGTGCCTGCGACCTCACCGCGACAACTGGCAGCGAACCGTAGCGCTGCCGCCAGAGGTGGCTTGCCCACGGTGAATGTGCCGCCAAAGCTACGATCGTTGCCGACTCGATTAGCAGTTCGTCCAGTGGTTGACAGCACCGCGATGCAGAATGTGCCTGAGATGGCGTTACCAGAGACGATCGCCGTTGAGCAGAGTAACCCAGACGCAATGGATCAAAGTAGACCGAACGCTGGTGTCGCCCAGTCTCTACCGTTCACCTCTGTAAGCACGGCGCTCTCGGATGTCAAAGGGCATTGGGCAGAAAGCTATATTGAGTCACTAGCGGCAAAGGGTGTTGTACGGGGCTTTCGCGATGGCAGTTTTCGTCCAGATGAGCGTGTCACAGCACAGCAGTTTGACTTGATGGCGCAGAAAGCATTCACAGCGTCACCTGTTTCCTATGGCGATTTGCAGCAGCTTCACTCCGATCGTCTGCCCACTCGCGCCGACGCGGCTGCCTTGATTTATCAAACGCTGGCAAAGGAAACCTCGGCACCCCTTACGATGGCAGTGCAAGTGAGTGGCGCAGTGCCCCGTCCTGGCATTTATGCCATTGCTAACGGCAGCAGAATTGATGCGCCTGCTGATGCGGGGGTACCCACTGTGTCGCGGGCAATCAAACGTGCAGGTGGTGCGTTGGATGGCGCAAATCTACGTCAAGTCGAGATCCATCGCATTGATGAGTCATCGGCAAGACAGGTCATTAATGTCGATGTGCAGCAATTGCTCCAGTCGGGCGATCGCAGCCGCGATATTGTTCTGCAACAGGGCGACAAGCTTGTCATTCCAACTGCGCCGACCGCTGCTAACAATCAAGCGTCTGGTCTGTTAGCGGCTCCAGAGCGTTCTGCCAGAATCATGGAACGCACCAAGTAACAGGTTTAGCGATCAGCGTTCGGCTATCAGCTATTAGCGTTCAGTCTTTTACAGGAAGGCGTACAACCTGAAGGGCGAAAGCTTTTCACTCCTACAGTGGATGTCTTTGAGAACTAATGTGTTTAAGAACGATCCAACCTGAGTTCGGGATAAGCTGAAACCCTGATGCCATCGTTGCCGATGTCAAGTCTTCGCTGACGTTAAGGATCATGGATGAATGAACAGGACGTATCTCCCTTCTGTCGGGACGTTCCATGGAATGTCCCGACTACAGAAAGCATGGCACCTGATTCAATCCGCGTTCCTAAGGAGGACGGCTTCAAGGCAAGGGTGCTTGTTCAACAACCATGACCGGAATAGCACTCGATGCTAAAACGGCTTGTGAAACCGACCCGACGAGAACGGTGTCTAACGGTTGATGCCCCCGTTTACCCAGCACAATTTCATCAACGTTGTAGTCCTGAGCAGTACGAACGATCGCCTCTGCGACGGTTCCTTCCACCGTCATAAACCGATAGCGGATATCTGCCAGGAGCAGTTGTGTTTTCGTTCGGAGCCGTTCCATCGCGGTTGGATCGTTGGTGCGATTTACGTGCAGCACAATGACCTCACAATCACTACGACGCGCCAGTTCAGCCGTTTTCGTTAGCACTGGCACTGCCAGAGGAGACGTATCGACGGCAGCTAAAATGGTGATGCGACGGGCGATCGCTACTTTTGTGGGATCAACCTCACCACGTTCCAGCAGTCGGGGAGCGAAGGTCGGAATTGCCCAGGCTCCCAATGGGGCTGTCACCAAAATCGAGAGTGCCGCGATCGCCAAAATGGTTTCGCCACCCGCAATACCGTTAGCAAGGGGAATCGCGCCGAT
>JBGTJW010000504.1:0-20459 GCA_041744955.1 Stenomitos sp.
ATCTGGCAGGTTCACATCTAAAATGACGAGATCCGGGTGGAATTGTTCAAAGGATGCCAGCGCACTCTTGCCGTCCTCGGCTGACTCCATTTGATAGTTTTGCTTGGTTAGAAAGCGATGAATGAGATTCCGGATTGCAGGATCGTCATCAACTACGAGAATCTTGGCTGGAGCCATAGCCATAACCTTGCGTTTGGAGGAGAAATGAAACTGGATTAGTAAAGCAGCCGTGACGCATCTCAAAACGATCGCGACACAACGCTAACAAACAATTATGCTAAATCAAGCGTGTAGCCACAATTCTAGACAATAGTTGGCAAACTGCTTGACGGTTGAGGATGACCCTGGGTGCGGTTTGCGATCAAGCTGTGATGTAGCATTCTCCCGATAGCTCTTATTTTCTCTATAGTTGCTATTACAGAGCATACATCGTCTGATCAGTACTTTTACCAGCAATAGTATGGCTCAACCTGGCTGGTATGTCTTGGGCAATCGGTGTTTTTGCTAAAGAACAGGGAAAACAGAACAGGGAAAACAGTAGGACGATCGACATCGCGGCTAACCAGCACCAAGGTTTTGCGATCGATTCTAAAAAGGCTTGTGAACAGGTATCAGACTAAGTTAGCTTGGAACAGAGGTGGAGACGCAGACAATGAGTAGCCAAAATTCGTACGAACAACTTGGGGTGACAGAGGCTTCTAGCTTTGAGGAAATTCAAGATGCTCGTAATCGGTTGTTTGCTCAACATCAGGGCGATCGCAAGCAGCTAGAAAGCATCGAAGCTGCCTATGATGCCGTTTTAATGGATCGGTTGCGCTTACGGCAGGAAGGCAAGATTAAGGTGCCTGATCGCATTCGCTTTCCCGAAAAAGTGGTGCCCCCCCCATCCAGCCCACCGTCAGCACCGGCAAGCCAGGGTTCCGCATGGCTTCAGCGATTAATTGATACGCCCAGTCGAACGGACGTGCTTCTACCTGCTGGGGTGTTGACAGCACTTAGCGCCTGGATTGTCCTTGTGCCAACTGCCAATGTAGTGCAGCTCGCGTTGGTTTTAGGGATGGGTGCCACCTTTTATTTTCTCTACCGCAAAGAGCGTAAGCTGGGTAGAACGGTCTTACTAGGGTTAACGGGGCTATTTGTTGGCTTTTTGGTAGGAGGGGCGCTCAACGCATTCTTACCAACGCAAATTGCTAGCCTTCTTGAGAGCTTTCGTCTGACGTTGAATGCGTTTGTGAGTGTGGTCACGTTTTTTGTCCTCTGGCTGGTCAGCAGCTTTCTACGCTAGGGCTAGCGCTTTAAACTGCCTCGTTTCACCTGTTCGCGCTCGATCGCCTCAAACAAAGCACGAAAATTACCTTCACCAAATCCTTCCGCCCGCTGAGAGCGATCGTCGGTGCTATCGGCTAGTGGCATCGCTTGTCGCTGGATCAATTCAAAGAAGAACGTTGGTTCGTCAAAAATGGGTTGCGTAAAGGTCTGGAGCAACACTGCTGACTCTGCGTTGTCCTGCCAATCGGCTAAAATTTGCTGCTCCTCAAGCTGCTGGACGATCGCAGGCGTAAGCGTCAAGCCAGGTCGCTGTCGCAACTGAGCATAGTAGGTTGCAGGCACATGAATCAGCGGCAAGCCCTTCCGTCTCAGGTGGGCGATCGTTCCCAGTAGATCAGTCGTTTCCAACGCAATATGCTGCACGCCAGAGCCGCGATTTAGATCCAGAAATTCTTGAATCTGCGAGTTGGCGGAGGCAGGTTCGTTAATTGGCAACTGTACCCCGCCAGACGGATGGCGCAGGACGCGGCTATAAAGGGCAGAATAAGCAGTTTGAATCTCAAAGCGCTGCTGGGGTTGAAAGCCTAGAATCCGCTCGTACCAAGCAACCGCCCGTTCTAGATCGCCCCTTGCCACATTGAGCACAACATGATCCATGTTGGTGAAGAAACCGCAGTCTGCCTCGACTGTTGCAGCAGGCGCAGATGCATTCTCGCTTGCAAACGGCTGCGGGAGGCGCACATCATGACGCATCACTGCCTGAGGCAAGAGTGACGTTGTACCCCTACGCTCTACAACGGTATGGGTCAGGTCGCCCCAACCAGCCAGCGTTGCCCATTGCAAAGTGCCGTGTGCCTGCACCTCGGTTTGCAGCGGTTGGAGCAGTCTTGCTCCCTGCTGTAGCGCATGGTCGAGCGTTGTCTCGATCGATGGCACGCAAAATGCCAGTTCAGACACACCGGGCGGATGGTGTTGTAAGAAAGTGGCAACCGCACCCCGGTCATTGCGAGCCGCACAGCAGACGATGTAAATGCGACCAGCCTTAACAATCTCGATCGCCCGATCGTCACTGGTACCGCTGCCTACAGAGCGAAAGCCCAGGTGCTGTATCAACCAGTCACGAGTCGCGATCGCGTCTTTGACACTGAAACAGACGTAATCAATCTTCATAAAGCTTGGGATTTAGGCAAGTACGCGTTCGAGGGTCAATGCTCTCTGGTGATCAGCCGTTTCAAATCTTGCTTTGGTTGCAATGCGACTGCCACCCTGGGCAGTCAGGTTTACGTTTCCTTACTTCCTCTTTGCATTTATTCATGTCTTTCCGTATCATACTGCCAGTGCCAGGGTCTGCATCAATCTCACTATGCCTGCGGTTTACGCAGTGCTAACAGACTGTACTAACATCAGAGCTAACGTGAGTTTTAAAGGATTGTAGGAAAGAGCCATGAAGGAGTTCGATACCGCTCAGGTGGAGCAACTCAAAACTATTGGTGACTATCTCCATCGAGAGCGCCAGGAACAAGCTATTTCGTTAGATGAAATCGCAGTCAAAACCTACATCCCACTGCGCCTGCTGCAAGCCCTGGAGTTGGGAAACGTTGAGCGGCTGCCAGAGCCAGTTTTTGTGCAAGGATTTATTCGCCGTTATGCAGACGCGATCGGGCTGGATGGTACGGCACTAGCCAAGAACTTTACGCCGCAGGCATCCTTTGTAGTCGAACGGAAAGCACCCGAGCCAGAACGTCTTGACAGCATTGAAAACCCCATGGTGGAGCCGCTCCTGGAGCCTTATGAAGGGCGCGATCGGGCAGAACGCTCAAACCTTCCCTTCGTGTTGCTGGGCACCGGGGCTGTACTCTTGCTTGGGGTTGGTCTAGCCGCTGTGTTCGGTCGCCCTCAAGCGGAAACAGGGCTTCAGAATGCGCAGCCCGTGGCAGCCGAGCCTCAGTCTGTAAGCGCTGTACCGCAGACTGGTGTAAAAGCGTCGCCTGCACCCTCACTGGCTTCTCAGGGGGCTGCCAGTCCATCACCGACTCCAGCCGCATCAGCAAGCCCGACCTTAGCACCACCCAATCTTGCAACCGATGGAACGACGAGTCCGGTGCAGGTGGCAGTCAAGCTCATTGGTGAAGAATCCTGGCTTCAGGTGATTGCAGACGGCAAAGTGGAGTTTGAAGGCATCCTTAAGAAAGGGGAGCAAAAAACCTGGCAAGCCAAAAAGACGTTAGTGCTGCAATCAGGTAATGCTGGGGCAGTGTCGGTTTCCTACAATCAGGGTGAGCCAATCGTTATGGGAGCGCCTGGTGATGTCAAGGATATGGAGTTTCCGCCGAAGTCTCCAGCAAAACCAGCCTCAACCAATTAAATTGCCTGCGGTTGAATAGCTGGAAACGAATGCTTGTTAAGCTCAAGTCGGTCAGGAAAACCTGACTGAAAAGCAATGCGTCAACCCAAACCAGATGCGATCATAACGGCAAGAGTGGCTCTGCTATCGGTTTAGGGGCAGCAGAGCCTTCCAACTTCGAGGCAGGTTCTTTAAACCTTCTCAAGCACCTTCTCTTTAAAGACCTTACCAGCGCTGAAAGCCGGTACTCGGGTGGCTGGAATTTGGATTGGCTTGCCAGTCGAAGGGTTGCGACCTTCCCGCGCTTGTCGATCGCGGGCTTCAAAGGTGCCAAAGCCAACCAGCGTCACTTTATCACCAGCCGCCACTGCGTCGAGGATTACTTCTAGAATGGCTGTTAGTACAGAGTCAGCATCTTTTTTGGTGACATCGGCTTTTGCCGCAATTTGATCAATGAGTTCACCCTTGTTCATGTCCGAAAAGTCCTCACAATGTTTGCTGTGATTATACTTGAGGCTTTTGAAAGTGCAAGAGTTTAATTACTCAGTCAAAATCAGACGATCGTGCCGCCATTCTCGTCACCCCCTTTTTGCCATCTTTATGCAAGCCGATGCTGCCCTCATCGCCTCCTACCGAAGCGTCAGCCAACCAGAAGTGTGTGCTGATCTGCCAGAATCGTACTTGCCTCAGCCAGGGCGCTGCCAGGGTGTTTGCAGCCTTTCAAACGCATCCAACACCTGACTACACAGCCCAAAAAACGGGCTGTCTGGGACAGTGCGGTAATGGACCCATGGTGCTGGTCTTACCCGATAACGTTTGGTATTGTCGGGTGCAGCCAGAGGAGGTGCCTGCGGTTGTGGAGCGTCACTTGCGGGGTGGTCAACCAATCCGAGCAATGCTGTCACCGCATTTCCATGCACGTTTACCTGAAGCCCCAAATACCTGAAGCCCCAAACGGTTAGGGGAAGGGGAGGGGAACGCCACAGAATTGGTACGGCTTGCTAGCTACGGACGATCGTCTAACCGGGCGTGCGTTACAAAGGGTACGTCTATGAGATCGCCGTCTGCCTCACCAATCTGTACGTGTAAGCCAGCGCCGCCTGCTTTTGTGCGGATATAGGCAAGCCCAAAGATGCCCTGTTCTGTTTCCGCAAGGCTGGTGAGTGTCCCAACTTTTTCGCCTCCAACCGTGATGATAGTACCTGCTGCAAGAGTGCCTGCATCAGCATGGCTCAGGCGAATGCCCCAAAGCTGCTGCTTTACGCCTTTATAGGTATCCAGACGGGCGATCGTCTCTTGCCCAATGTAGCAGCCCTTATTAAAGGAAATGGTTTGCCACAGCCCTGCTTCCAGGGGGTTGTAGTCCTCTGTCAGTTCATGGTCGGGGGCGGGTCTGCCCTGCTCAATCCGCAGACGCTCCCAGGCACGATCGCCCAGCGGTAGGGCACCTGCCTCTGTTAACTGCTGCCACACGGTTGACGCGATCGTGCGATCGGCTATCAAGGTGTATCCTTCCAGCGCTAAACCACTCCCCATGGCAAGGCGTACAGTCTGCCCCGCCAGTGTCGTCAGCCAGTGATGACCGTAAGGCTGACTGGAGCGATCGTCTACCCCTAAGCGTTGTAAAAGGGCGGTGCTTTCAGAGCCAATCAGACTAAACGTCACCGTTTGTTCTGTCAGATCGGTTAGCGTGACGTGATCGCCAAAGAAAATGTAGCGGTCTAACCATTTGAGCAACGCTTCGCGGCGATTGGGAGAAAGCAGCACCAACACTGTTTCGTCCAGAATGTAAGCGGTTGCCAGATCAATCGTGCGAGCCGTAGACGTAATAAAAACAGTGTCGCAGCCCTCCCCTGGTTTCAGACGCTTAAAGTCGTTTGTACTCTGGTTGTGCAAAAAGCTGAGGCGATCGCGCCCCCCAAGCTGAATTCGTCCCCAATGGGAGCGATCGCACACTGCTACACCCGATCGGGCTGCTTGCACGGCTGCTGCGTCGTTACCAAAGCTGATCGGCACCGTCCGTTCCTTCGTACTGCCATCTTCAAAGACAGCACCCTGCTGTAGCTGGATTGCCCGCATCTCAGTCATAAGCCAACTCAATCACGTTTGTATTCAGCGACCACAGGTACTCTTCGATCGCTGCCAGCCAGACTCACACTACCACTGCAAGGCGTTGCGACACATCTTGATCACGCAGTCAGGCACTGTTGCGAAGATGCTCAAGAAATTCGGGGTAGTGCTCTAAATCGTCTGCTGATTGCAACGGTGGCATTTCTACCCAGGTAGCTTCTGCGTATAGTTTATCGACGTAGGCATAGAATGCCTTTTGATCATTGCGGTGAGCCAGCACATAAGCATGGAGTTCTTTGCAACTCATTGCCTGGAGATTGGGTTCACTCATCCTACGTACCTCCACTTGCCGTTGGGATAGATCTCAAGAATATTCTCTTCGCCTGCAAGAAAAAAGATATTACCGGTTCGTTCATCAATACGAACGACGTTAATGGGTAAATACAGTTTACTGAACCAAACGCAGAGATTGAAACACTGCGTTTTCTGCTCTGGCGTGGAAATATTTGACACTCTGCGCCTTAGGCTTACCACTACGACTCTAACATTGCTTGCAAAAGCCCGGACGATCGCCTTTAATCGTCCGGGCTGCAAAATTTCAGTTCTAGGGTACGTTAAACAATGCTGCAACGTGTCCCAGCAAGAGATTTCAACGGGTTATCACTTCACGATGCCAAGCAATTCGGGCGTTGCAGATGGCTTGAGCTGTGGCGTTGCCGATACCTGTGTCAGGATCTCTAGCGGCTGATGTGCCACTGTCGATACCACCGATCGCACATGGCTGGCAATCTCGACCGTCTTCACGTCATACATCTGAGTGAGTACCTTGGGGTAAAGCCCAATCCCAATCACGGGCAGCAGCAAGCAGACTGTGATAAAGACTTCACGGGGCTTGGCATCTCGGAACGATTCACCCTTATAGTCTACGCTTTCCGTACCGTAGAACATCTCCCGTAGCATTGAGAGCAGGTAAATAGGCGTGATGATCAGCCCGACTGCCGAGAGCAACACAACCACTGTCTTGAACGTATCCGTGTAAGAATCGCTAGTCGCAAAGCCAAGGAAGACACCGAGTTCACCGACAAACCCGCTCATGCCAGGGAGCGCCAACGATGCCATTGAGCCGATCGTAAAGAGAGCAAAGACAGTTGGCATTGACTTTGCCAAACCACCCATCTTGTCCAGAGCGAGGGTATGAGTGCGATCGTAGGTTACACCAGAAAGGTAAAACAGTGCAGCGGCAATCAGCCCATGTGACACCATTTGCAACACGGCACCACTGAGACCAATCTCCGTATAAGAGGCGATTCCCAGCAGGACAAAGCCCATGTGCGATATCGATGAATACGCCATCCGACGCTTCAAGTTCTGCTGTGCGAATGAGATGATTGCGCCATAAACAATATTGACGACACCCAAAACTGCCAGCAAGGGAGCAAAGTAGAAGTGAGCATTCGGCAGCATTTCCATGTTCATGCGAATCAGCGCATAGCCACCCATTTTTAGGAGTACGCCAGCCAGAATCATGGAAACGGGCGCTGAAGCTTCGCCATGAGCATCGGGCAACCATGTATGAAGCGGGAAGATAGGCAACTTCACCCCGTAAGCAATGAGTAAAGCAGCGTAAACACACAGCTCAAAGGTGAGCGAATAGTCTTTTAGACCCAACTCGCGCATATCAAAGGTGACATTACCACCATAAAACGCCATTGCAAAGGCAGCCACCAGAATAAAGATCGAGCCTACTGCCGTGTAAATAATGAACTTAGTCGCGGCATAGAGGCGCTTTGGACCACCCCAAATCGAAATCAGAATATAGACAGGCACTAGCTCTAGCTCCCACATCAGGAAGAAGAGCAGAATATCTTGGGCGCAAAACACCCCAATCTGAGCGCTAAACATTGCCAGCATCAGAAAGTAAAACAAGCGTGGCTTTTCTGTTACTTTCCAGGAGGCAAGGATTGCCAGCGTTGTTACAAGAGCGGACAGCAACACCAGGGGCATTGAGATGCCATCAACGGCTAAAGACCAATGCAAGCCAATTTGAGGAATCCAGTCAATTTTTTCAACCAGTTGAAAATCGGAGTTCTGAATGTCGTAGTTTTGCCAGAATGCGTAAACAATCAGTGCAAAATCAATCAAAGCAACGGAAAGGGCATACCATCGGATTGTCTTACAGTACTTGTCTGGCAGCACCGGGATCAAGAGAGAGGCAGCAAGAGGCAGCAGGGTAGCGATCGTGAGCCAAGGGAATTGAGTATCCATCTTGAGAACTTACTCGATGTTGCGGGAATTGAAGAGCCTTAGAGTTGCTGAATGACGGCAGCGACCCAAACTTAATCCGCAGAGAAGCCCACTTATCCAAGTGGAGGACTGGACATGACCAGACGCGCTTGCAGTTGATAATTGAGCAGTGAACGCCAGGTGCGAAGCAATTCGCTTGAGGTCATGAAGCTGGAACCTTTAACAGCGCTCACCGGATGTCTCCGAGACAGACTAAGTAAACGTATTAAACAGACAATTAAATAAGAGTTTGTACCTGGGGCTATGTTACCCCACTTTATTAAGTTAATTAAACTTTGCCTGCTGTTATGTGACGCTTTTTGGCTAAATCTTTCTGCTCTACAGCACGCCTGCCTTTTGCAAAAACGATGTAACACTCTCAGACAGGACGTTATAGCACGACCGCTCTTTGTAACGCGATCGTTTCGGATTGCGCCAATTGTTGCGGTTTCGTTACAAAGACTTGAGCAGCCTTGACATTGCAAGCAGACTGCACCGTGACGGACGATACAATTTAGCAAACTGACGCTTGAGCGATTTGACCATGCCAACGTTCCCAGATGTAGCAACCTGGCAGCAAGCAGAGCAACTGATGCAGCCTGCGTTTATCCGGCTGATTGATAACCTCCGCAAGCAGCTTGAACAGTCTTCCTGGAAAGGGACGTATGAAGATGTGCCGCTTTGGGCAGAAGATGTCAGCGATGACATCAAGCTTCAGGTCACACAACTTCGGGCAACGCTTCAGACCGCCTCAGCCGAGGATGCGATCGCGATCGAAGCCGCTCTAGCACAACTGCCCACAGCTCATCCGGGGTATCATCTACACCTTGAGCAAGCCGATCAGCGGGTCACGGTTGACCTCTGGAATCTTTGCTACCAAATCTGCTTTAAAGACTACGATGCTGCAAGCGGCATGACTCACGCTCTAGGGGAAACTAGCAGCAATCAAACAGTCAGCATTGATACTGACCTCTTTGAGGAAACAGGGGCGGTAGATTGGCACCGCCTCGATCGCAAAACCCAACAAGTTGTCGAACAGATCTTTGGCACTTTGCCAGAGACGCATCAAACGATCAATTAACCGTAGGCAAACGCACAATTTTAGCCATTTGCCCACTGTTACTATTCTTCGCCGCCCTGAAGCTTCAGCAGTAAAAAGCCAGCGCTAAGACCGACCAGAACCAGGACAGGGAGCAGTAACGTAGTACTTAAGATCTCACTCATTCGTCTCGCTCTTCCTTTGTAATGACATTTTCTAGGCAACGATCGCAAGCAACACAAGGAATAATGTATTAATCCCTAGAGGTAGTCGCTACATTGCTCATAAGGGCATTCTAAACCAGATTGGCACATCACTTTAGCGATGGTTACAGGCACGCTCAAAGGCAACTACCGACTTGAAATACCCAAACGGTTAACTCTCGTCCTCTAGCGCCGTCTCCTAACAGTTGAAGCACTTGCAGCAAGCCAGAGGATTCAGTGGGCAATCGTTCAGCCTACGAGCCTGAATTTGCTTCGCCTTTTGCCTCAGTTGCATCAGCAGGGCTGGCAGTCTTGGCAGCGATTTTCGCCTGTTCACGCTCTTCTCGCTTTTTCCGGTCTGCTTTCAGCACGTCTTCCAACACAATCTGCGCCTGTGCCATTTTTTCGAGGTTGCTGCGATACAGTTCTAGATCTTTTTGCAGCTTGTCTTCCGAAACGTTTAAGGCAGCACACACACGCTTCAACGCCGCAACACGTTGAGTTTCATCTTTTACTAAAGCGGCATCGGCAGTTTCCAGCAGGGTAAACAGCCCGATCGCAAAGAGCCGACTATACTTAAATGTTGGGTTATGAGCGATCGCACGTAGCTGCTCCTGCAAATCATCAACATCTGCAATTGGGTGTGTTTGCTCCAGCCATGCCAAGATTTCTTCGGCGGACGATCGACTTGCCAGTGCTTCTAACCGCGCTGCATCATGCCGATAGCGTTGAGGGTCGTCTTCTAACGCTTTGCAAAGACCATCGAAAATAGAGGCTATATCCTGTTCAGGACGGTACGCCTGCATAAACCGATGAAACGAGGTAAAAATGCCCAGCGCATAGAAGGGATCGTAGTGGAAGTCTACGTTGACCGTCAGCAAATGCATCTCGACCATTAACTCTTCTACCACTCGACGGTAGATTGAATTAATCGGACGAGTATGAGTGTTGTAGAAGGCTCTCTTAGTGTCTGAGACGGTGCGGACGTTATTCACAGCAAGTTGAAATAGAGCAGAACTATTTCTATTCTCGCGCTTGGCGAGACGTTTGCCAAGCGTTGTCGAAAGCAGGCAGGCTGCAAACGACCCGATCGCTAACCGAAAACGCACTCCACAAGCGGATTAATGCCGCTTTTTCAACACTTCATTTTTCAACAACTCTGTTTCATGCCGCTTTTCATGCCGATCGACTCACTTTTGTGCCTGAGCCGATCGCGACACTGCCTTTAAAACATATGGCTCAGGGTTTTCGGCAACCCAGCCTAAGGTGGAGCGCGATCGGACTTCAAAGTGCAAATGTGGTTCTGTTGTGCTAGGGTTTCCGGTTCTACCGACAGTGGCGATCGTTTGCCCCCGCTTCACGACCTGTCCCACTTTGACATTGAGGCTACCGAGTTGGGCATAGCGCGTTTGCAGTGCCTCGGCATGGTTAATGACGACTAGCGTGCCATAGGCATTCTGGCTACCTGCAAACGCAACCGTACCATCTGCGACTGCCAGCACGGGTGAGCCGACGGTAGCAGCTAGGTCAATGCCGCTATGAAAGCCAACCTTGCCAGTTGTAGGCTGAATACCCCAACCGTAATTCAGCAAGAGCGCCGATCGCGACGGTTTCGTTGCCAGGGGGTAATTGTTCAGAAGACTTCCTGGCTGGCTGTTTGTCGGTTTGGCAGCGGCAGTCGTTGCTACTGGCGACCAGTTGACTCCTGGTACAAAGACCACACGTGGCGCTGCCTGACAGCCATTAACCTCAAATAAGACATCCGATCGTACGTTGTAGGTCTTTGCGACATCTCGCCACGTCTGATTGGGCTTCAGCTCGACACGGATGCCGTTGTAGGGTGGCACCGAAATTTGAGCACCAAGCGGAGCCTTGCCACCCCGAAGAGCAGGGTTAAACCCCATCAGCGTCGATGGAATCAGCTTATATTGCTGTGCAATACTTTCTAAGGTTTCACCCGCAGCAACTTTGTGACGCACCAACCGCGAGAGGACAGGCGGCGCGCAAGTGGGCGCAGATGCCTCTGGTGAAGCAGTCTGTGCCAGCAGGCGCGATCGCGCCTGCGTCACACCTCCCAATGTCATGCCACTCCAGACAAGAAAGATTGCTAACCAGCGAGAGCATTTCATACTGCCAGGTTCCCAACGTTTACGTGCAACAAACATACCTGCAAAAGGACGTGCAAAAGTGACTGCTGCTCCTCTACTGTATCGCGTCACCTTTTATGGTTTTTCTGGTAGCGCGATCGCAATCCGGATGGTGGCACAAGGAGGGGAAGGGTGGCGACGACGAGAGGCTTGAAGAGAGAACACAGTTACAATAAGCCCATATTGATTGCCTGCGCTGATCGCCTGTGCCGATCTCATGTGTCGATCGCCTGTGCTTTAATCGTTCGCGCCAAGTCCTGCCGTGGTTAGCTGATAAAACTATGAATCTTTCGCTGAAGCAGTTGGCAACCTACGTTTCGCTCCTGGCGATCGGGAGCGGTGCAGGAGTCTTAGGAAGCCAGTATTTCTTGCCGCGTCAGCAGGTTGAACGCAACACGGCAGACGTACCAACGATGCTGAAGCCTAGCCCTCAGAAGTCAGCCAGCCAAACAGCCGCTTTCGCCCCGTATGCCTTAACCGCTGGGTCAGGCAACGCTAATTTTATCGCTACAGCCGTAGAACGGGTCGGTCCCGCTGTCGTCCGTATTGATGCGTCTCGTAAAGTGGTCAACAATCTTCCTGAAGCGCTGCAAAATCCCTTCTTTAAGCGCTTCTTTGGCAATGATGTGCCGATGCCCCGAGAGCGCGTTGAGCGTGGCACGGGTTCGGGCTTCATTTTGAGTGGTGATGGTCGCCTGCTGACCAATGCCCATGTAGTGACTGGGGCAGACACCGTTGAGGTGACGTTGAAAGACGGTCGCACCTTTGAGGGTCGTGTGATTGGCTCGGATGCCGTGACCGATGTGGCAGTGGTTAAGATCAATACAACTGGGCTGCCAACCGTGCGGATTGGGCGATCGGATAACTTGACCCCAGGTGAATGGGCGATCGCGATCGGCAATCCGCTGGGGCTGGATAACACCGTCACCGCAGGTATTATCAGCGCAACGGGTCGTTCCAGTTCGCAAGTAGGAGTGCCAGACAAGCGGGTCAGCTTCATCCAGACCGATGCTGCCATCAACCCTGGTAATTCCGGTGGTCCCCTGCTGAACGATCGGGGTGAAGTTATTGGTGTTAATACAGCGATTCGTGCCGATGCTCAGGGGCTAGGCTTTGCCATTCCGATCGAGACAGCCCAACGAGTGGCTAACCAACTGTTTGCCAGAGGGAAAGTGGAGCATCCATACCTGGGGATTCAAATGGTGGATCTAACCCCTGCTTTACGCAGAGAAATTAACCAGGATGATGAGGCTAAACTGAAGGTCAACCGGGATCAGGGAGTCCTCATTGTGCGGGTTTTTGACAATTCTCCAGCCGCACAGGCAGGCATACGCCAGGGCGACATTATCCAGAAGGTGAATGGAAAGTCGGTTAAAACTGCCGCAGCCGTTCAGGAACAGGTCGAGACCAGCGCGATCGGCAAAGCGTTGCCAATGGAAATTAGTCGCGATGGACAAACCCGCACGCTTCAACTCAAACCAGCGATCTTCCCTGCTAAATCTTAAAGCTCCGCTTAATCGCTGAAGAGCCGTATGGAGGAACGCCAATCGCCTTCCCTTGCAACCAAAGCAATCTTTTTGGCTGGAATCTTTTCGCTCCAAAACGGCTTCTTTTACTGTTTACCGCCTGTTCAAAACTACCAGCGATCGCACTGCTACTTTGAATACAGTTCCAAGAGGGAACTTGAAGTAGCCTTGCATTAACGTCTGAATGGAACACGTAACCAAACGATTGCTCCAATCATCTCTAATTACCCTTGTCTAAGCCAGCGTTAAGGTCGTTTTCAGTAGCTCTCAACCGGGGTCGCTTCATAACATTGCAACGTCCTCATGAAGGGACTATGAAGGCAACAGCTAGAGCGATCGTTACAGGGTTACACAGTATCAGAGCGCTTAGGTTCTTTCTTCAGATGGATATTTACAAAATGAAAGCAGCATAAAATCTCATTAGAATTAACCAACTAATGGCACTAATGGCACCGCTTTAGGTTACTACTAGCGCTTGGGTTTAATGATAGTTAGTTCACTCAATTTGGCAAAGGCAAACTCATTTGAAAACTTTGCTGATGCCTTCCTGGAGTGGATTTGAGTTACAACTTTTACTACTATAGTGGACTGGTATTTATGAACTTTGCAATTCGAGTAATCAAACCATCAAGCTTTTTGAGCGTTGCTGCAACCAATCTGTTTCATGCAGAAATCAAAAAAGCGATTGCATCAAATGCAGCGATCGTTTTAGTCGATTTTCAACGCATTCCATCAATGAGCAGCGCTAATTTTCTTACCGTTGTAAAGGCGTTAAAGTTAGTGCGCTCGTCGGGTTGCAAGTTATTTCTTTGTTCTCTGAGCCAGCAAATTAAAATGTTGTTTGAGCTAACTGGCTTAGACCAGGTCGTTACAATGTTTGCCGATGCTGACGAATTTGCTGCCTACGTTCAGATGCAAAGGAGCAGTGTTGAAGTGCCCAGGCAGACCAAAGTCGAAATTGAAGCGACACAGATTGACACCTTAAAGTTAGCAAGTTGAACGACGTTGCTGCGTAGAGTCAAAAGCATCTGCTTGAAGTGGCTTTCTAACGTTTCAAGGTAAGAGTGCTTACCTTATTCGAGAGACTTCCATGTCGGTACAGGCGCAGCCACAACGCCTTTTGACTCCAGGAACGCGGCAACCCGCAACGCCAGTCCTTCATTGTAAGGAGCAGCAATGATTTGGATGCCGATCGGCAACCCACCTGGACACTGAACCGGTACAGCAACGATCGGTACGCCAATGAAGGAGAGAGGCTGGGCATACAGCCCTATATTGGGTCGCAGTGGCATTTCTTCTCCATCCAGCACCAGTGTTGCTTGACCAATCAATGGTGCCGAACAGGGCGTAGCAGGCGCAAGGATGATGTCAACCGTACTGAAGAGTGCGCGAATTTGATCGCGATACCAACTGCGAAACCGCTGTGCTTGCAAGTACCAGGCTGCTGGAATAAGCGCACCGGCAAGAAAGCGATCGCGGGTCGCAGGATCAAAATCCTGGGGACGCTGCCGCAAGTCGTCTAGATGTAAGTTGCTGCCCTCAGAACCAGTGATGATGAAGGCAGCAGCACGGGCGCGCTGGGCTTCGGGAATGGTGATCTGCCGTGTCGCACCCAGCACAGTGGCGATCGTTTCCACAGCAGCCAGCACATTGGGTTCCGCCCCTTTGGTAAAGTAGCCATCCGCAACCGCAATCCTCAGTCCATCAATACCTTTAGTGAGTTCAGGTAACGTTGCAACTGGAGGGCGATCGGTGCAGGCTGGATCAGCCGCATCCCCACCCTGAAGCAGGTCGAACGTGAGGGCTAGATCGCGGGTCGATCGGGCGAAGGGACCCAGATGATCCAGACTGTGGACAAACGGATACGTCCCTGCACGAGAGAGCCGCCCATAGGTTGGCTTTAGCCCAAAAATGCCGCACAGCGAGGCAGGTACGCGAATCGAACCGTTCGTATCTGACCCAAGGCTAAGGGGCACCAGTCCGGCTGCAACGGAAGCCACCGAGCCACCAGAGGAACCGCCCGTCATACGCTGCAAGTCGTGGGGGTTACGGCTGGCACCGTAATGGCTGTTCTCGGTGACAAAGCCATACGCATACTCGTCCATATTCTGTGCGCCAACCAAAATTGCGCCTGCTTGCTTCAAGCGTGTCACTAGGGTGGCATCTCGTGTTGCAGGCGGACGTTCGGCGTTGATCTTGGAGCCAGCCAGGGTGGTTAAGCCTGCAATATCAAATAAATCTTTGACCCCAAAAGGCACACCTGCCAACAGTCCGGGGTCTTTGCCCTGAGCGATCGCCTGATCTACCGCCTCGGCATCCGCCAACGCCTGCTCTGCAATGACGCTGGTAAAGCAATTCAGGCTGGGGTTTTGGTCAGCAATGCGTGCTAAAGCCGCTGTTACTACTGATAATGCCGAAACTTCCTGGCTCCGCACGCTGGCGGCAATGCTGCTAGCATCTGGATAGTCTTGGCTCATGGTTCAAAAACGGGAGCAATTTCAATCGCCTCAGGCAGGGGAAACTCCGTAAAAAGCTGCGCGATCGCCGTGATGCGAGCAAAATTTTCGATCACGCCAGGTCGATGGTCTGCCTGGAGCGGTAATCCTATCAACGCCGCCATTTGATCGACTAGCATAGCTGGGTCAGGCGATGGTTCGGTCATAGTGCCTCCGCAGCGATCGCCTGTCTTTGACCCGATGAATCAGCCATATAAGCACGCCAGCCTCCCCATGCGGTGATTTCCCGCTGACCTTCACAGAGAATGGGTTCACCAATGACACCCAAGACTTCTTCCCCGTCTGCCAGCCGCACTTTACCGATGCAGAGTCCAGGCGGCTCTAGCAGCAGCAAAACCGCGATCTTACTGGCAAGCACAGCCCACACTTCAACCGCGATCGCGACACCGCCTGTACTGACTCGCAACATGGCAGGATGGCGATCGTCGATTGACCATAAGCGATAGGAGGATTCTGTCAACGCTTCTCGCACAAACTCAGCTTCGACAAGAGCCATATTGGCGCTTAGTTCAAGCCCCCGCATGAGCGTACCGTTTACGGCAAGATCAACTGTTGTTTTCATTCGAGTCGGGTTCATACGTGCATCAGCCGTCGTAACTAATGTCCCCCGATTGAACCATATTTGCTGTATCAATAACACCAGCACGTAAGATTCTGGCAAGCGTCTCAGCCCCCGATTCTCCCCATACTGATTTTTAAGCTACGTACAGGATGAGTCTAGCGATAAGGGTAAATTAACCTGAGTTCGGGATAAGCTGAAACCCTTATTCCATCATTGCCGATGTCAAGTCTTCACCAACGTGTTTGCGGCGTTTCAGCCGATCAGTATCGCATCAGCGTTCTTAACCCGAACTGACGTTAGTCCATAATACGTGGACTGAATTTAGCCGATTGATAGTTCAAGCTGTTTCAGATAATGTACTAATGCATGCAAGCCCAGGCGATAGCTGTCAGCACCAAAGCCACTAATCTGACCGATCGCTACAGGGGCAATATACGAATGATGACGGAAGGCTTCGCGACGATAAATGTTGCTGAGATGCACTTCAACAGTAGGAAGCGCCACGGCTGCGATCGCGTCTCGCAAGGCAATGCTGGTGTGCGTATAAGCACCAGCGTTGATTAAAAGACCCTGGTAATGCTCAAGCGCCTCATGAATAGCATCAACCAAGACACCCTCATGGTTAGATTGAAGCGATGAAACCGTCACCTGAAGCACTGCCGCAGCTTCTTCGAGCTGGCGATCAATAGCTTCTAACGTCAACGAACCGTAGATACCTGGCTCTCGTTGACCCAGAAGATTCAAGTTTGGTCCATGAAGCACCAAAATATTAAACAATCAAAGCCTCTTTTCTCATAAAGCTGATTGTTTCTCAACCATACATTCGCACAGTTAATTTAGGTCATGCATCCCTAAGCAAGCAACGTCGCCAGCCTAAACACATAAGCCTGTGCCACCCGAGAGTGACAGCGCTGGTCATTAGCGACGTGGGGAGTCTTTTACGGGAATCGGAATCAGTTCACCTTCTGGCTGCGCTTCGGGACCCAAGATCGCCTCTACAAGCCTACGTGCCCATTCCTTAACCTTTTCAAGCACCTTATCAAGGTAATCCATCGAACAGATCGCTCCTTTTGTATGACTTCGCCGTCGTTCACGCCTTGCAGTTACACGATCGCAGTACGGTGATAGCCGGGTCACTTATCTTAGATTGTACCCAATTTATCAGTTAGTTAACAGTCCGGAAAGAAACTGTGTAGAGCCTGTAAATTATGAGTGCCTTTTCTAAGTCTTAATCAAACGTTGCAAATAAGCAAGCCGATCGCGCTATTGATCCAATTTTATTAATAATTCCCGTCGCAGACAATCAAGCGCCGTGTCCGCGCTCAGTTTACGAATCCAGTCTCGCCCACGCAACGCCCCAAACCGATACTCAAAACTTTGCACTGCTGTCGGTCCAGCGAGACCAATGTAAACCAAGCCAACCGGTTTGCTAGCCACACCGCCATCAGGTCCAGCAATGCCCGTAATGCTAAGCCCCCAGGTCGTGCCAAGGCGCGATCGCACGCCAGCCGCCATTTGTTTCGCCACCGTATGACTGACGGCACCCTGCTCGTTTAGATCGTGTTCATTCACATCCAGCCACTGCACTTTAATGGCGTTGTCGTAAGAAATGACACCACCCAGGAAATAGCTAGAGCTACCCGGAACTGACGTAATGATTGCACCCAAACCACCACCCGTGCAGGATTCGGCAACGGCAAGCGTCATTTGGGTGGTCTTCAGCAACGCACCCACAACCGACGCAAGGGAATCGTTGTCTGCACCATAGCAATCCAAGCCACCGCGATCGCGCAACTGCTGCTCTACAGGTGCAATCAACTGTTGCGCCTCTGCCTCTGAACTGGCACGGGCAGAGATTCGCAGTTTCACCTCACCATGATTGGCATAGGGAGCAACAGTCGGATTTTGGAGGTCGAAAAAGGGGTTTACCTTCTCTGCCAGGGCTGATTCAGAAATGCCCCAAAACCGTAGCGTCCGGCTGTAGATTGTGGTTTGCCCCCAACCCTGGCGTTGCAAATAGGGGACGGCAACGTCGCGCCACATGCGCTGCATCTCCGCTGGCACCCCAGGAAACGTGAGAATAGTCAGCCCCGGTCGCGGTTGCCAGATAATGCCGGGGGCACTGCCTGATTCGTTTGTCAACACCAATGCCCCTTCGGGCAGCAGCGCCTGCTTACGATTGTTTTCAGTAAAGACGCGCCCTCGTTGAGCAAATTTATGGGTAATGTCTGCGAGAATTTCGGGATGCTCGATCAGGGGCACGTTGAAACAAGCTGCCAGTGTTTCATGCGTCAAGTCATCAGGCGTGGGACCCAAGCCACCTGTAAAAATGAGAAGCTGGGAGCGATCGCCCGCCTGGTTGACCACGCTTTTAATCCGCGCCGGGTTGTCTCCCACTACGGTCTGGTAATAGTGAGCAATCCCCAACTGCGCCAGAGCCTGCGCCAAAAACTGGGCATTGCTGTTGAGAATGTCACCCAGCAGCAGTTCTGTGCCAACACAGATAATCTCCGCACTCCTCTCCGTGCTCTTGCTTTCCACACTCTGCGACATCACGTTAAAGCATAGGGGACGATTTGCGGCTTGTTCTCCCTCTGTCGAGCTAAGGGAAATTCGAGCTTTGGAGAAGGTTTGCCCTAAAACCGAGCCTGGTTTCATGCCAGTTTCAATACTCGACTCTCTAAGCCTGCGATTGACGAGCGGTTTTCCATACCTGCCAGCCGATAAAACTCAAGAGTACGGTTGCCCCGATCGCATAACCCAGACCACTTGGCATCCCAGATATCGCCAGGGCTAGCGTACCCGCCCAAAGCGTGAGTGAGTAGATAAAGAGCACCGCTAGTCGCTGAGACAAGCCAGCCTGAAGCAAGCGATGGTGCAAATGACGCTTATCTGCAACAAAGGGTGACTTGCCTCGCCTGAGTCGATCGAAAATGACGGCTGACATATCGAGGATGGGGACTGCCAGAATTAAGTAAGGCAGAACAACTGCGACCGTCAACGCTACCGTCGTGACACCTTTAACTAGACCGATGATCCCAATGCCTGCCAGTGAGAAACCCATGAAGTAAGCGCCACCATCACCCATAAAAATCTGGGCAGGGTTGAAATTGTAGCGGAGAAACCCCAGGGCACCGCCTGCCAATGCAGCAGCAATCAACGCGGCGGCGGGTTGTTTCATAAAAACGCACACGATGAACATCACGACCGCAGCGATACCGCTTACACCCGCAGCCAGACCATCGAGTCCATCAATCCAATTGATTGCGTTTGCCATGCCCACCAGCCAGACGATAGTAATCGGCAGGCTTACCCAATCGGGCAAAGAAACTAGACCGATCGCGGGAATGGTGAGAAAGTCAATCTGCACGCCGACTTTCCAGGCAAGCCCTGCCACGATCGCTTGTAAAATCAACCGGACAATGGGGGATAAGTTAAACAGATCATCCGCCAGCCCAATCAAAAAGAAGGCTAAACCGCCGATCGTGACACCCCAGACCTCATACTCTTTCTCAGGTGACAAAACGCCAAAGCCACCCGACCACCATACGAGGAGTAGCCCTGCAAGGGTGCCGAGAAAAATGGAAACGCCACCAAGACGAACCATTGGACGTTTGTGAATTTTTCTACCGCCTGGTTTGTCAAAGTATCCGCTTTTCAGGGCAATTTTCTTGACGATCGGGGTCGTCAGGATAACGACTAAAGAGGACGCTAGAAAAGCAACAAGGTTATAAAGAGGATCAGGCATCTGGAAGGGTAGGTCGAGGATAAGCGACAGGCAGAGTGTACTACACTTCAGATAATAGTTAGCAAAGTTGTTAATCCAACTTTCTAAGCGATCTGATGCTCCCTAAGTTTATAACTGATTCTAAGCGCCGCGTCGCGTTTATGAGCAGTATCAGGTGATTGATTGCTGGCAACAATTACCTTTTTGATGACTCCAGGATCATTCTTGGAGCGCGTACAAGAATGATGGCAGCAAACCGCATCACCTTCTCGCGTTGAGATGCGATATTACGATGCCATGACCAGTTATGTAATCCAGGTTAGCTGGATGGTCGCTTGCGTGAGCGATCGCCCTGGTTCAATGACTCTGTCTATCTATAGCGATTGCCACAGACCTTAGGACATTGGGATTAAAGGGGGTGTGGGGGCTTCCGCCCCAGCCAGGGGTTCTACCCCTACACGCCGTCCTAACGAGTATGGCTACGGCTATATCTGTCTAATAGTTGCACTATCTAAGAGTTGCTAATAGTTGCACCGCGTTTCTTCAACCGAGCGATCGGGCAGAGTTTGAGATCTGTGTGGGCAGTAATGCAAGAGATCTGTCAGCCGACCAGAGGCAGAGAGTGAAATGACAGATGCCCTGGGACTCAGGCTTGTACCAGCATCGTTGCTCAGAGAGAACCGCACCTGTTGCCGATCGCAAAAGCGATCGCATTTCAGTTCATTTGTACTAAAATAAGTTTGTTTTCGCGGGTCGAGCCAATTTGCTTTTTG
>JBGTJW010000505.1:0-11477 GCA_041744955.1 Stenomitos sp.
AAAACTCAAAACTCCCTCCCTCCCCTGTCCTCTACTTTGGTCTTCCTGGCAATCCAGTCTCAGCGCTGGTAACATTTTGCCGCTTTGTAGAGCCAGCGCTACGCAAACTATCAGGCTTGCCGGAACGTGCGTGGAAACCAACATTTGTGAGGGCAAAAACGCAGGTCGCTTTGCGATCGGACGGTAAGCGAGAGTCTTATCTTTGGGGACACCTACATTTGGTGGATGGGCTATATGAGTTTGCATTGGCTGGCGGTAGCCACAGTTCGGGAAACTTGATCAATCTCGCTGGTACAAATGGGCTGGCTGTAGTGCCAATGGGAAAAACTCACGTTAGCAGCGGCGAGTCGATTGATGTGATGCAAATTGGTTGACCGCTGCCAATGTAAGGTGGAATAACACTTGCAGCACATTGGAATTACTAAGGCGCAACAGCATGATTCGCTCACTTTCTGTTATTGTCCCGGTGCTAAACAAAGAGTGTGAAATTATTCGCACGCTAGAAAGTATTGATGCCAGCATTACCTACTTTCATACGCAGCATGATGTTGAGCGCAACGTTTATGCCGAGTTGATTGTGGTTGATGAGGGGTCGAGCGATCGTACGCTCACATTGCTGGCAGAATTTGGTCGAGATAAGCCTTATTTTCAAGTCATCAAGCACTTTAGAAGCCTGGGCAGTGGTGCCGCTAGAAACACTGGCGTAAAGATTGCCAGGGGCGACATTATCTTCTTTTGCGACGGGGATGATCTTATGTTCAAAGAACATATTTATCTCTGTTTTATGTTGCTCAACCATCAGCCCCAGTCGGCTGAAGCAGCACTCAAAACTCTACAAGTAACGGTTGGTAAGACCTCCTATCCCCTAATGCTACCGCCCCATCCGATTGGGGTTGTACGGACAGGTGTGCAGATAGCTGATTCCCTTCATCCCCACTGGAAAGCCGCGATCGAAAATACGCTGCCGCTCAATTTATGCCTGCGCCGAGACTGCCATGAATTTGTTGAGGGTTTTCCTGAAGCACCCGTTTATAAACAAATTGGTTGTGAAGATGTGTCCTACACGTTATGGCTGTCAAAGTTCTTTAAGGTATTGAAAGTTGAGATTGAAACGGTTGAATATATTCGTTATCCCGGTAATAATCTCGATCGCCAGCTAAAAAAGTTTCAAACCCCACCGGATCAGTATCAGGATGAAACGCCTCCCCATGAGAGAGAACTGCACCTTTTACGACGGCGTGTGGAGCAAGAGCGCTTTAACTATCTAAACGAAAAATTCCGAAAACTTGCGTTAACCACTGAACTGACTGCACAGTTAAACTGGCAACAGTTAGCCAGCGATTATTTGTCACAAGGGTGCTATACCGAAGCGATTGGGCTGTATGAACATGGTATGCAAGCGGAACCAGCAACACGTCCAACGGTGAAAAACATTTTGGCTGCTGCTTATAACAATTTTGGTTCAGCGTTGCATCAACAGGGCAAGCTAGAAGAAGCGGGCGCTTATTTCAAGCAAGCAATTGATCTCAATCCAGCCCTTTCGACTCTTGACCTGTCTAGAATTTATTTCAATCTCGGCACCGTTTTATACAAACAAAACCAACTGGAACAGGCAATGTTAGTTTTGCAACAAGCCGTGACCTTACAGCCAGCGTTTGCAGAAGCGATCGCAGAGCTTGCTAAGGTGAAAAAACAGTCTCAACGCTTGACTAAAGGCTATCAGTTTTCTAGTGAGTTTGCCGACGTTGATCTAAATTTTTTAGCCAGCTATCGTCATCTATTTCAACACGTTGTAGACTTCAAGGCTCTCGAAGTTGGGAGTCGAGATGGACGTGTTACGTGCTGGTTGCTAGACAATCTTTTGCTGTCCCAAACAGCATACCTCACCTGCCTCGATCGCGTTGAAGACTCATCAGATGGGCAAGCGCTTTTGACACGCTTTGAGGCAAATATCGCTCGTACAGGCGCGGCTGAGAAGGTGCAGAAAATTATTGGCAATCCCTGCGATGGACTGCGATCGCTGCCTCATCACAGCTATCAGTTTCTTTATGTTGGTGGCATGAAAACGGCTGGCGAAACACTCGAAATTGCCGTTTTAAGCTGGAGCTTACTAACCGTTGGCAGCCTGATTGTGTTTGAAGATTACGGCATGAATGCAGCCCAAAGCACAACTCAACTGCTGCCAAAAGGCGCGATCGATACGTTTATGACTCTCTTTGAAAACAAGATCAAACGGCTGCATCAAGGTAACGTCTTACTGTTGGAGAAAATAGCAGATTAGCCGCAACCAATGTTAGCCAAATGGGTGCGTTAAACGTTCTTTGGACGTTCTACCCACTGCTCTAATGCCGCTGTCACTTGCTCAAACACCCCTTGCCAGTTTCCCCGCTGACGTTGCCGAAAAAGCCGCATCGTTGGATACCAGGGACTGTCATCACGCTCTAGCAACCAGCGCCAATCAGGAGCAAAGGAGAGCAATAACCACACGGGTTTACCCAGCGCCCCTGCCAGGTGAGCCACCGCTGTATCAATAGTGATGACTAAATCCAGTTGAGCGATCGCCGCTGCCGTAGCAGCAAAATCAGCCAACGTCTGGCTCAAGTCCTGGATGGGCAGATCAGCCGTCTGCAAAGCGTCTGCGGCAGCACCTTTCTGCAAACTATACAAACAAACGCCGGGTATCTGGCACAGGTCACGAAAAGGCTCGATCGTGCAAGAACGATAGGGATTGTTTTTGTGGGCAGGGTTGCCTGTCCATACGATGCCGACTTTGAGAGAGGGGAGAGGAGAGAGGGGTGAGGGGTGTAGAGTGCTTCCGCTCTGCGGTGGGATGGGGTGAGGCAGGGGAAGCTGGGGCACGGAGGTAGCGTGGGATGGTTGGAGGTAAGGAATATGGGCGGGAATTGTCTCTAGAGTGGTGCCCAGAATGTGGGGCAGGCTCAGGAGGGGTGCGTGAACGTCAAAGGCTGGTAACGGACTATCTTGAGCAATCAACTGGTCAATGCCCGCTACTGTTTCGAGCAACGACAGCAGTGAAGGCTGACACTCGACGATCACTCGCTCCCCATGCTTCTGTTCACCAGCACTGCCAAAGGCAACCTGACGCACCAGGGGAACATAGCGAATGAACTGGATTGTATCGCCTAAGCCTTGCTCTGCGTGGAGCAGAATCGTTTTGCCTTGCAATGGTGAGCCATCCCAAAGTGGTTGGGCAAACGATCGCTGTCTCCAACCGGGTTGCTGCCAGCGCCACTCGTATTCTTGAAAACCCTGCTGTAAGTCTCCTGTCAACAGCAGCGCATGACCCAGGTTTTTGTGCGCGCCTGCTGATTGGGGGGCAAGCTGAATCGCCCTACGGTAACGGGCGATCGCTGCCTCTAGCCGACCCAATCGCCGGAGGATAAACCCCTGATTGTAGTAAGCATCGGCAAAGTCAGGTTTCAGCGCGATCGCCTGCTCACTATGGAACAGGGCATCCTCCAAACGGTCTTGCTCTAGCAGTACGAGCGCCAGGTTGTAGTGAGCATCCGCATGATCTGGTTTGAGGGCGATCGCACGGTGGAAGGCGGCGATCGCTACCTTGATGCTTCCCTGCTCTTGCAACGCGCTACCCAGGTTGCTCCAGGCTTCCGGTGCTTCAGGCTGTAGCTGCACAACCTTCTGAAGATACGGCAACGCGGCGATCGACTGCCCTGCACGACACAACGCGACGCTAAGAATTTGGAGCGCTGCTACCTGCTCCGGCTCTTGCTGCAAGATTTGACGACACACCCGTTCCGCTTCCGTAAACTTGCCGTCATGGTAGTGCTGGAGTGCGGTGGGGAGTAGGGAGTGGGGAGTGGGGAGTGGGGAGTAACGTGCTCTCTGTTGACCACTGACCGCTCTAGCTTGCTTTTCTGTAGCAGTTGGCTGACGGCTCGCTACAGGCTGACCGCTGACTGCTGACCGCTGACTGCCTTCTACCTTCTGCCCTCTGCTTTCTGCCCTCTGCCCTCTGCCCTTTGCCTCGCTGCGGTTCTCCGGTTGTCGTTCAGCTAGTGCGTTTTGTACCTGTTCGATCGCGCCTGCCCAATCTCCATAGGACGGCTGACGAAAGATCCGCATAGTGGGATACCAGATGCTATCTTCACGCGCCAGCATCCAGCGCCAATCGGGGGCAAAGGGCAACAACAGCCAAACCGGTTTACCGAGTGCGCCTGCCAGGTGTGCGACAGAGGTATCAACAGCAATGACTAAATCAAGCTGCTCCATGAATACAGCGGTATCGACGAAATCGTGCAGATGCTCTCGCAGATCATGGATGTGAGGATGTGCCTGCAACCGTGCTAAATCGGCAGAGGATGGGTCTTTTTGCAGGCTATAGAGGACAACATCAGGACGATCGGCTAAGGGCAGCAGGGAATCGAGTGGACAGGCGCGTGTCCGGTTATAAGGGTTTTGGGGGTTGCCTTCCCAAACAATGCCGATTTTGAGGGAGGGGTGAGGGATGAGGGGTGAGGAGAGAGGGGTGAGGAGAGAGGGGTGAGGGTACTTGGAGGTAAGGGACGTTAGTGGGAACGGTCGCTAGAGCGGTGCCGAGGATGTGAGGCAGACTCATCAAAGGAGCATGGACATCGAACGCGGGAGGTGGACTACCGTAGGAAACGATCGCTGCCACATCGGGCAAGCCCTCAAACAGGTGCATCAATGGCGCATGGCACTCCAGAATGATGCGTCCACCACGTTGCGCGACAAGGGGCACATAGCGCACGAACTGAATCATGTCTCCCATGCCCTGTTCGGCGTGCAGAAAGATGGTTTTTCCATCTAAGGGAGACCCATCCCAGCGGGGTTGCGGTAGAGGGCGCAGGGGTTGAAAGGTCGGTAGCTTGACCTGCCAGCGCCATTCGTATTCAGCAAAGCCCGCTTGCAGATCGCCATCCAGCAAAAGGGTCAGTGCTTTGTTCCAGTGCGCTTCGGCAAAGTTGGGTTCGATCGCCGTTGCCTGGTTGTAATATTGCGCTGCTTCTTGCAACTGACCCCGATCGCGGAAGATGTTGCCCCAGTTATTGAATGCTTTAGCATAGTCTGGCTTCAGCGCGATCGCTTGCTCATAGTGGGCGATCGCCGCATCAAAGTCACCCAGTTCTTTCAGCGCATTCCCCAAATGGTTGTGCGCCTGAGGAAAGTCGGGTTTCATCGCAATCGCTTGCCGATAGCAAGCTGCTGCCTGTGCAAAGTTTCCCTGAGAGAAGTAGATCAAGCCCAAATTATTGTGGGCATCGGCATAGTTAGGTCGAATGCTGATCGCCTGCTCATAATGAGCGATCGCCTCAGCCATTAAACCTTTGTGGCGCAGTGCATTAGCAAAATTATTGTGAGCATCGGCAAAGTCTGGCTTCAGGGCGATCGCTTTTTCGTAATGCGCGATCGCCTCGTCAATGCGATCGATCTCTTGAAGCGCTACTGCCAGATTGTTGTGGGTATCGTGGCTGTCGGAGTGGGTCGTTAGTGCGCGGCGGTAAGACGCGATCGCGTCCTCAAAGCGTCGTTCCTGATGGGCAATCATCCCCAGCAAATGCCACGCATCCGAGTAGTCTTCCTGCTCTTGCAACACCTGATGGCAAAGCTGCTCAGCCTCACGATAACGCCCTGCCTGATGGTGCCGTACCGCGTCCTTGAGAGCTTGTGGGAGTGGGGAGTGGGGAGGGGGGAGTGGGGAGGGGGGAGTAGGGAGTAGCGTGTTGTCTGTTTGTCCATGAGACTGTAAAGGGGACGTTTGAGTTGGTTGCGACCGTGGGCTACTGGTCGCTGCCGCTTGCTTCTCTGTAGGAATTGGCGGACGGCTTGCTACAGGCTGACCGCTGACCGCTGACCGCTGATTGCCTTTTACCTTTTGCCTTTTGCCTTTTGCCTTTTGCCCTTCCCCCCCCAACGCTTCCCGCACCTGTGTGATAACACTTTCCCAATCGCCCGATGCAGGCTGTCGAAAGAGGCGCATGGTTGGATACCAGGGGCTATCGTGCCGCTGCTGCATCCAACGCCAGTCGGGGGCAAAGGGCAGCAACAGCCACACAGGTTTACCGAGTGCCCCTGCTAAATGCGCGATCGCTGTATCCACCGCAATGACGAGATCAAGCTGCTGGATCAGGGCAGCAGTGTCTACAAAGTCATGCAAGTGTGCTCGCAAATCGTGAACATTGGACTGTGTTTGTAACGAGGCTTGCAGTTGCTGCTGGTCGGCTGGTGACGGCTCTTTTTGCAGGCTGTAGAGCTGCACATCCGGTAACGCTGCCAGGGTCAGAAGTTGCTCTAGGGGGCAGGAACGGCTGCGGTTATAGGGATTGAGTGGATTGCCTTGCCAAACGATGCCAATTTTGCGAGAGGAGAGAGGCGTAAGGGGTGAGGAGGGAGGAGGGAGGAGGGAGGAGGGAGGGTCGTTGCTAGTTGGAGGGTGGAGGTAAGGGATGTCGGCGGGAATCGTTTCTAGAGTGGTGCCCAGAATATAGGGTAGGCTCAGGAGGGGTGCGTGGACATCAAACGAAGGGAGTGGGCTGCCCTCAGGAATTAGTTGCTGAATGCCTGTAATGCCCTGGAGCAGGTTAATCAGGAGCGGCTGACACTCGACGATGACATGCCCACCCAGTGCCGCAACGATCGAGGCGTAGCGGATAAATTGCAGCGTGTCGCCCATGCCTTGCTCGGTGTAGAGCAGGATGGTTTTGCCGTCGAGCGGTGTGCCGTCCCAGCGCGGTTGATGGAACGATCGGACTGGGTTTTGCTCTCTAAATTTGCTCCACTGGAGCCGCCACTCGTAGCCAGCAAAGCCTTGCGCCAGATCGCCCGTAAACAATTGAGTCAGGGCTTTGTTCCACTGTGCTTCGACAAACGCTGGATCGATGGCAAGGGCTTGTTCATAGGCGGCAAAGGCAGCAGCAGTGTCACCATAGTTGCGGCGGGCAATGCCCAGGTTGTTGTACGCCCCTACGTAGTCAGGTTGAATGGCAATGGCGGCTTCCAGGTGTTCAAAGGCTTCTGCAAACTCGCCATCCTGCTGAAGCAAATTGCCTAAGTTACTGCGAATTTCGGCAGAGTTGGGGTTAATGGCTAAGGCTCGGCGGTAACAGTCGATCGCGGCTTCTGGCTTGCCTTGATCCTGATAGGTATTCCCCAGATTGTTGTGAACTTCGGCATAGTCGGGACGCAGGGCAAGTGCCTGTTGAAACTGAGCGATCGCCGCTTCAAATTGCTTCTGTGTTCTCAGCACGGCTCCCAGGTTGCTATGCGCTTCCGCGAACTGGGGTCTCAGGGCGAGTGCGCGTTGATAGTGGACGATCGCTGCTTCCAGTTCCCCCTGTTCCTGTAGGGCATTACCCAGGTTATTGTGCGCCTCAGGATACGCTTCACGCAGAGATAGCGCCTGACGGTAAGCGATGATAGCTTCTTCTAACTTGCCCTGCTGCTGAAGTGCGGTCGCTAGCCCATGATGGGCTTCGGCATAGGTTGGCTTGAGCGCGATCGCCTGCTGGTAGTGGACGATTGCCGCCTCTGACTGCCCCTGCTGTTGGAGTGTATTGCCCCAGTTATGATGCGCTTCGGGATAGTCAGGCTTGAGCGCGATCGCCTGCTGATAGTTGTGGATTGCCTCCTCCAGCGTCCCCTGACGTTGTAAAGCAACCGCAAGGTTCTGGTGCGCCTCTGGATAGTTGGGCTTGAGCAGAAGTGCGTCTCGGTAATGGACGATCGCCTCCTCTAATTGCCCCTGCTCTTTGAGGGCAATGCCCAGGTTATTGTGCGCTTCAGGATAGGCGGGGCGCAGTCTTAGGGCTTGCTGATAAGCCGCGATCGCCTCCTCTAGCTTGCCCAACTCTTTCAACGCATTGCCCAGATTATTCAACGCTTCCACATGGTCAGACTGTCGTGTTAGCGCCTGCTGGTAGTGGGTAATCGCTTCCTCAAGCTGCCCCTGCCCTTTCAGCACAATACCCATACTGTTGTACGCATCAGGGCTATCGGGTTGCAGCCGTAGAACGTGCTCAAAACAGGCGATCGCCTCCTCAAAGCGTTGCTGCTGATAGACCAGCGCTCCCAAAAGGTTGAGCACATCGACCGCATCGGGCTGCTGCTCAAGCAGGTGACGGTACGCAGCCTCAGCTTCAGCAATATGCCCGCTACGGTGCCATTGCAGGGCGACAGCTAATGATTCAGGGGGATGCGTCATAGCAGGCTTTCTATCCTGTACTGCCTCGTAATGGATGTTGTCGATGAGGCAATCTATTCTACCCGCCTCGCAAAGCCAGTAACGCCTAGCGTAATGCCCTGTAACACGAGCGATCGTCCAACCTGATTGTGGGCTTTAGACCTGAAACAGAAATGATTCGGCTGATTGACTTTGACTTGACGCGAAACACCAACGGAGCGTCGCGAACATAATCGTTCAGGCACACTCTAGCTGAAGCCGACTCTCCACCCCTTCACCTTCCCAACCCTTCACCTTCCCACTCACCAGGGATCAAAGATCAGCAACTCTTAAACAAGTGATCCCCTAGCGATTCCAATGTCATGAAATCATGACATTACGATCCCCGTTTTGCCTGAGAATACGTATAAATGCCTAAAATCCAGTGTCTTGCACTCTTGACCCAAATTTTACTTTGTCGCAATATAAGCCTAACGAAGTGATCCCAACCCCTCTGAGTTTGTGATCCCAATGGGGATCAGAAGTAACTGATTGCAATCGATCGAACTAGCAACAAATGCTTAATCTGGAGAGCAAGCCGCCATGACCAAAGAACGTCCTCCGCTTGAAGACATGACTTTACGGCAACTCCGCCGAGTTGCCAGTGAATATGGTGTCTCTCGTTATAGCCGGATGCGTAAAGAGCAACTTCTGGCATCCATTCAAGAAATTCAGCAGCGTAGTCAGGGCACATCTATCTCAGCTAGACCATTGGAGGCACAAGCAGAAGTGGAAGCAGCAAAATTTGATTTGGGTCAAGACGATCGTGTGGGTGGTTCTTTGTCCGCTGTTGATGAAGGGTTAAGTGACCTCCCGGCTGGTTATGGCGAGAGCCGCATTGTGCTGATGCCGCGTGACCCACAGTGGGCGTACACCTATTGGGATATCCCCAATGAACAAAAAGAAGCACTGCGCCACCAGGGTGGACAGCAGATTGCCCTACGTCTTTATGATGTGACCAATATCAATTTGGCTTACCAGTCGCCACACAGTATTCAGGAATATCCTAGCGATGAGCTGGCACGGGAGTGGTACTTGCCCATTCCTGTTAGCGATCGCGACTACGTAGTGGATATTGGTTATCGCTGTGCGGATGGTCGCTGGCTGGTGCTGGCTCGCTCTGCTCCAGTACGAGTGCCGCCTGTTTATCCCTCTGACTGGATTGATGATCAGTTCATCACCGTGGGCTGGGATGAGACGCTGGTTGACAAAACATTCCTGGAACTGGTGCCACCTAGCGCTCGTCCAGTGACGGGTGTTGGTGCAGGTGCCGCTACAGGTACAGGTAACGCTATCTACGATCAAATTTTTGGTTTGGCAGAAGCGACCGAAGTGCAGCGCGTAGCAGGTTCTCTCTACGGCTCTATGCAACAGGTGCCCGTGCATGAGCAAGCCATTAGTTCCTATGTCTTCCCCTCTGGTGCTGGTGCGTGGGCACTCCCCACTACATCCGGTCTGACAATGTCGGGCGTTGGTATGTCCGGCGTTGGGTTCTCTGCCTCTGCACCCCCCATCCGTCCCCGTCAGTTCTGGCTGGTTGCGGATGCTGAGTTGATTGTCTATGGCGCAACGGAGCCGGATGCAACGGTTACGATCGGCGGTCGCCCTATTAAGCTGAACGCTGACGGCACCTTCCGCTTCCAGATGTCGTTCCAGGATGGCTTGATCGATTACCCGATTCTTGCAGTCGCGGCTGACGGTGAGCAGAACCGTGCAATCCACATGAAGTTCAATCGCGAAACCCCTGAACGGCGCACTAATACTAAAGCTGAAGCGGTTCAAGAGTGGCTTGCCTAGTCTAAGTCAGACAACATTCCGTACTCCCTTTGCCCTCGATCGCGCGATCGGGGGCTTTTTTCGGTAGTCACTACAGTCGTCGCAATCAAACCGACGGCAGGAGAATAAAGCTTTCAGCTTGAAAGGTTGTCAATGGTTCTTGAAAAGGTTGACAATAGATTATAGAAAGGTTGACAAACGGCTTGACGGATAAAGTGCGTATGGACAGGGTTAACAAAAGAGGAGAAGAAATTCGGCAGTTCATCTTGAACAATGTGGAAGAGCATCCAAAGGATGTGGTTGCGCTAGCGGCTAAAACCTTTGGCGTTTCTCGGCAGGCAATCAATAAGCATATACAAAAGCTTGTGCAGCAAAAAACCTTGCTAGCGGAAGGAGCGTCGAGAAGCCGCACTTATAGTCTTGCTTCAAAGATTGAGGAAAAGGTTTATCAGTTAGGCAATGGCTTAGAAGAAGATGTTGTGTGGAGTAACGATATTGCCCCTTTACTGAAACATCTGCCCAAAAACATTTATGACATTTGGTATTACGGCTTCACTGAAATGGTGAATAACGCCATTGACCATTCGTCTGGTAAGCATTTCACCATAAGAATAGAGAAAACTGAAGTTAGCGTAGCAATTTGGATTCACGATAACGGCGAAGGTATTTTTAGAAAAATTACAAGAGAGCTTGCCTTAATTGATGAACGTCATGCGCTGCTTGAATTAGCAAAAGGAAAGCTGACTACTGACCCAGAGAGACATTCTGGACAGGGCATCTTTTTTACCTCAAAGATGTTTGATGAATTCCGTATTGGTTCTGGCGATTTGTCTTTCACACACTTTCATAATGATGATTTTGACTGGGTAACTGATAACCCAATCCCCACATTAGGTACATTAGTAAAAATGGAGCTAAGTAACAACTCTACTCGGACTGCAAAGCAAATTTTCGATAAGTTCTCTTCGGGGGAGAATTATGAGTTTAATAAAACGATTGTTCCAGTTAACTTGGCTCGGTTTGGGAATGAAAAATTAGTTTCTCGCTCTCAAGCCAAACGGCTTTTAGCACGCATTGACTGTTTCACAACAGTTATCTTTAATTTTGATAAAGTAGAGGAGATTGGACAAGCGTTTGCTGATGAAGTTTTTCGAGTTTTTGTCAACCATCATCCTAACATTCTGATTATTTCAATCAACACTAACGACTATGTTCAAAAAATGATCAACCGAGCGAAAAAGCAAGGAAACTCAGGTAGTGGAGAAGGGGCATAAAGCCTGTAGGCAGAGGCAAGTAGAATGACCGAACAGCGATCAGTCCTGCACTTCTGATTATTGTTTTTGGCTCAATGGGTGATTCAGGGAGGTAGCGTTGAGCTACATTAGGTTGGTAGGATGCCATCGTACAACAACCTCGTTGCTGTGATGCTTCACCTCAACCTCACGCGCCTGCTGGACGACAGCAAGTGCTATGAAACGGTGCG
>JBGTJW010000506.1:0-8901 GCA_041744955.1 Stenomitos sp.
AATGTAGATGCTAAAAACTTCATTTAGCAACGAATGCAGGCAGGTAACGGCTGACTAACTAGCAGGATGGCTTTGCGGTTTGTGCTAGGTCGAGCGTGTGTCGAGCGTGCGCTTTTCTCGTTTGAGCTTTTCTTCCATGTCCTGGATCTGCTCTTTGCGTGCTTCTAGTTCCAGCGCACGGCGATCGAGTTCCTGACTTTGCAATGTGAGCGACTGCCGCCATTGCTCAGCTCGCTCTGTTTCTTGCTGCAAAAACGCTGGCGTAATGCCGTTTACCAAAAACTTTTGCATAATATCCAGCAACCAGTCTTTGGCATCTTTAACCGTAAATACCTGCCGAGTAGAGGTTAACTCCACCAGCACTAGCATTCCTTCGCTGAGGCTATTCGCTTCGGCTGTGAGGATCGTTTCTTCTCCAGGCAAAAGCGTCCACGCATTTTCAGACCGCTGACGTGCGAGTAGCTGTAGCCCCGTCTTGCCCAAAAGCCCTTTTTTTTGTACCTGTGCCAGATACAGCATTCCCTATCTCTGCCTTCGTTGGGTTAAACAACCGTATCTTGTCTCGTCTCGACCTTCAAGTGTGGGGCAAACAGCTTGATCATACGTTCTCACTTCTGCAAGCAGTCTTAAAGGCTGTCAGTAGTGATCGCTTGCAATGAGTATAACCTGTCTCATTCTCAACGGATGCACTGACTTCGTTGCATAACGTAGCGAGCACGATTGCACTGCCTTGAGGAGACGATCGTTAGCGCACGTTGACAAAGCGTTCCTGGGCGATCGCTCTTAGTTTCTGCAAATCTTCGCGACGGGAGACAGATAGGGGAATCGTGGCTTTGATCGTTTCGAGCAGAATGTCTGTATCCAGAGGCTTTTGCAGGTAGAGGGCACGGTAGAGAGCGGCAATCACGGCTTGCTCAATCTCGGCACCACTAAAGCCATCGATCGCTGCCACCAGTGCCGCCAGATCAAACTGTTGGGGTGCGTGCTTATGGCGCGTCAGATGAATTTGTAGAATTGTCGTGCGTTCGGCTTCGTTGGGTAGATCGACGAAGAAAAGTTCGTCAAACCGTCCTTTTCGCAAGAGTTCGGGCGGCAGTTGGGAGAGGTCATTCGCAGTCGCCACCACAAAGATTTCCTGAGATTTTTCCTGCATCCAGGTGAGGAAAGAGCCAAAAAGACGACGACTCAGCCCACCATCTGCATCGCCGCCAGTACTGCCGCCAAGGGTCTTCTCAATTTCGTCAATCCACAGAATCGTAGGAGCCATGGACTCTGCCAGGGCGATCGCTTGCCGAAAGTTCTTTTCTGATTCGCCCACATACTTGTCATACAGACGGCTGGTGTCGAGCTTGAGCAAGGGCATCTTCCAGGCACGGGCGATCGCTTTTGCCGCCAACGACTTGCCACAACCTTGAATGCCCACAATCAAAATGCCTTTGGGTGGTTTCAGGTTGAGCGCTTTTGCCTGAGCGCTGAAGCCAACTCGCGCTTGAGACAGCCATTGCTTAAGCCCCTGGAAGCCGCCCAGGTCTACAGGCACATCGCTGGTGGGAAAATATTCCAGCACGCCCCCTTCCCGAATAACTTGGGCTTTACGCTGCAAGATCCGTCCCACATCTTGCAGCGTTAGTTTGCCATCTTCGAGCGCCGCATACGCAATGACCTGTCGCGCTTGCTTTAAGGTCATGCCCGTTAATGCCTGTACTACTGCCGGTACATCCGCATCCTGAAGTTCAATTTGGACGCGGTTTCGCACTCGCAGCGATCGCAGCGCATCCATCACCACTTGCTGCAACTCATCTCGTCCTGGCAGCTTCAGGTCAAAGTAAACGACATCATGAGCGATCTCAGGCGGCAATTTGATGGGGTCGCCTGTGAGGACGATCGCCGATCGGTTTTTGGCAAAAAGCTGGATGACTTCACGAAACTGACGGGCAACGGTGGCATCATCCAGGTGTCTGGCAAAATCCTTGAGCAGAAAAACCGCCTTGAAGCCGATCGCTTGCATCTGTTGCAGTGCCTTAAGCGGATCAGTGGTGTCCTCAAAGGCAGCAGGCTTTTGCGTTCCGGGTGGCGCACATTCATCGACCCACCGATTGTCGGACGCACCGAAAAAATCTTTGCTGGCGACACTGTGCGATCGCGCCAAACCCTGCGTGATGCTCCACTCTAGCAACTGCATTTGCATCTCTTGCGTCGCTTCTTGTAATAACGTCTGCACCCGCTCTTCCTCAACCGTCTCAATGACGATCGCTGGATGAAAGGACATGACCAGGGTTTGCAGCTCGTGAATGCTAGCCGCAAGAGAGAGTTGAGACTGTAGCATGGTGGTTACTTCAGGGCAAAGCGGTAATGAGAAGGGCAATCAAGAGGATAACGTCGTACCCACCGCTAACTACGCTAGAGTGCCCGCTTATTCCTCAAACGCACTATTGTCCAACGTTGGGTGCAAGAAGCGATCGCCATCAAGTCTCGCATGACAGCGTTCTCAGTTTGCACTTATACCTAAATACGCTCACAAATACTGCCGCAGCATCTTCTCCAACTGCTGCACCGTCGCACGCGGAGACGGACGAGGCAAAGGGATGAGGGATGAGGAAGGAGGGATAAAGTTTTGAGTTTTGAGTTTTGAGTTTTGAATTGTTTCCCCTGCTTCTCCTTTCTCGTCCTCTCCTCTCCCCTCACCCCTCTCTCCTCTCCCCTCACCCCTCTCCAGCACCAGCACCGGAATCTCATACTGATACGCCTGAAACCAATCGTCGCGAGTAGTAATATCACGCACGTTTAACACAAGGTCAAGGCTCTGGATCTGCACTAGCTTTTCTTGCAGCCCTTCGCACAGATGGCAACCTGGTTTGCTGTAAAGGATGAGGTGGAGGCTCAAATCTTGTTCCTGCTGCTGTAAATGGCTGTATTCGTGCCGCTCTAGCAAGTCTTGCTGCTAAAGCGCGATCGACTTCGTTGCGATCGTGCTTCCACAACGTTACCCTAGTTCGCTATCGTAGAGAATGCAGAAGACTTAAGGTAACTCGCCGCGATGACCCAATCTACGGAACCGCTGATTCAACCGACCCAGCTCGATCTAAAAAAACTTAACCAGCGTTTTGAGAATGCCCACCCCAGAGATATCCTTGCCTGGAGCGTCGAGAACATTCCGACAGGGTTGGTGCAGACCAGCGCGTTTAACGTCGATGACATCCTGATTACTGATCTGTTTTACCGTGAGCTAAAACCCGCTCAACCCGTACCGGTGCTGTTTTTGGATACGCTCTACCACTTTCCCCAAACGCTGGAACTGGTTGCCAAAGCGAAAGCGCTCTACAACCTCAATCTGCAAATTTACAAAATGCCTGAGATTGAATCCCGCGAGGCGTTTGCTGCCAAGTACGGTGAAGCCTTGTGGGATACCGACATCGCCAAGTTTCACCAGATCACCAAAATCGAGCCGCTACAGCGTGGGTTGACTGAACTGGGCGCGATCGCCTGGATCACCGGACGACGACGCGATCAGGCAAACACTCGTGCCGATATGCCGATCTTTGAGCTTGATACGCAAGAGCGCCTCAAAATTAACCCGATCGCTAACTGGACGCGCAAAGAAACCTGGGCATACGTGTTTGAACACGACGTGATCTACAATCCACTACACGACCAGGGCTATCCCAGCATTGGCGACGAACCTATCACTACAGCCATTGCAGACGGTGAAGATGAGCGCGCCGGACGCTGGCGGGGTATGGGCAAGACGGAGTGTGGGATTCATATCTAGACAGAGTAGGGAGTAGGGAGTAGGGAGTAGGGAGTAGGGAGTAGGGAGTAGGGAGTAGGGAGTAGGGAGTAGGGAGTAGGGAGTAGGGTAGAAAGGCAGAAGGCAAAAGGCAAAAGGCTGAAGGCTAAAGGCTAAAGGCTTAAAGAGATGCAACCGTCGCAGTGCTGCGCTTGTCTTTCAACTCAAAACTAAGAACTTAAAACTCAAAACTCTCTTCTCCCTCCTCCTATGGCTAAAACTATTCTCATTACGGGTGCTTCGACGGGCATTGGCTATGCAACCGCACTTTTATTTCAGCAGCGGGGTTGGAATGTGGTGGCAACGATGCGTTCGCCTGAGAAGGCTGTTTCGTTGTCGGCACTCGATCGCGTTTGCTGCTTGCGTTTGGATGTCACTGAACCGGAATCGATTCAGCACTCGATCGAGCAGGCGTTGGAGCGCTTTCAGTCGATCGATGTGCTGGTGAATAATGCAGGCTATGGCTTGATCGGACCGTTTGAGGCGTGCAGTCTGGAGCAGATTGAGCGTCAGTTTGCGACGAATGTGTTTGGCTTAATGGCAGTGACGCGATCGCTTTTGCCGCATTTTCGCGCCCAGCGATCGGGCATCATCATGAACGTGTCTTCCATTGGTGGACATATGGCGTTTCCGCTTTACAGTCTCTATCACTCCACGAAATGGGCGGTAGAAGGGTTTTCGGATGGGCTGCAATATGAACTGGAGCCATTTAATATCCGGGTCAAAATCATTGAACCTGGTCCGATTAAGACTGATTTTTACGAGCGATCGGCTGACCTTGCCAGTAAACCAGGGCTGACTGCGTATGATGCCTTTGTCGCAAAGGTTACGGCAGCAATGAAAAATGCCGACAAAGCTGGGTCGCCACCGGAAACTACCGCACAGGTCATTTATCAAGCGGCAACCGATAACTCTCGACGGCTACGCTATCCAGCCGGTGGCAATGCTGGAGCGTTGATTTCTTTTCGCAAGCTGCTGCCTGATGCCTGGTTTAGTGCCATCATCCGGGGTGCGATGGTGCGCTAGAAGCTGTTTCAAGAAGTCGGGGTTCTGTCTCAAGCACTCAGTCTGCCCTGTACTCACGTTTGGAACCCCGACTTCTAGCTAGATCGACCGTGCTGCCTGAAAGAATGGGATCTACACTGGACAAGGGCTGTCGGTATCAGGTAACAGCGTGATCAAAATTCTGCATCTGTCAGACATTCATATGGGCAGCGGGTTTGTCCACGGACGGGTAAACCCTGAAACTGGCTTGAATTCGCGGCTGGAGGATTTTGTTGCTACGCTGGGACGCTGCATCGATCGCGCCCTTGCCGAACCCGTCGATCTTGTTCTCTTTGGTGGGGATGCGTTTCCCGATGCCACGCCGCCCCCGATCGTGCAAGAAGCGTTTGCGAAACAGTTTCAGCGTCTGGTTGCCGCGCAAATTCCTGCTGTGCTCCTGGTGGGCAACCATGACCAACACGCGCAGGGGCAAGGTGGGGCGAGTCTGTCGATTTATCGCACGCTGGCAGTGCCCGGTTTTGTCGTGGGCGATCGCCTGGAAACCCATTGCATTGAAACCCGCAGCGGTCTGGTGCAGGTGATCACCTTACCCTGGTTGACGCGATCGACCTTGCTGACACGACCCGATGCCGAAGGGCTGTCGTTGGGTGAAGTGAGTTTGTTGTTGATCGATCGCTTGCGGGTGGCTTTAGAAGGTGAAACCCGTCGCCTTGACCCAGAGATTCCCACCGTTTTGTTGGCTCACTTGATGGCAGATAATGCCCGCTTTGGAGCCGAGCGCTTTTTGGCAGTGGGCAAAGGCTTCACTGTGCCGCTGGGGTTGCTGGCACGGGACTGCTTTGACTATGTAGCATTGGGGCACGTTCATCGCCATCAGGTGCTATGCGAACAGCCACCGATCGTTTATCCCGGTAGCATTGAGCGCGTCGATTTTAGCGAAGAGAAGGAAGACAAAGGCTTTGTGCTGGTCGCGCTGGCAAAAGGACAGACGACCTTTGAGTTTTGCCCCGTCCCGGTTCGCGCCTTTCGCACGATCGAGGTGAACCTCTCCGCTTCTGATACCCCCCAGGCAGATCTACTGCAAGCGCTGAAGCCAGAGATCCTTCAGGATGCCGTGGTGCGGTTGGTGTATCATCTGCGATCGGAGCAGCTTGACCTTATTGACACCGTAGCGATCCATCAGGCACTCAGCCCTGCCCATAGCTACACCATTCACCCCGAATTAGTCAGTCAGTTTTCCCGCGCTCGGTTGCCTGAACTCGGTGTAGGCAGCAATATCGACCCCCTAGACGCGCTCAAAGCGTATCTGGTAAACCGAGAAGACCTGCAAGAAATCTCGGTCGAGATGCTAGATGTTGCCCAGAGTCTGCTGGCAGACGAAGAACACGCATGGCTCAGTCAAGCCGAGTTGGTCTTTGAACTAGATGCGATCGTCCCTTTCAAACAAGAGGCTGATCAACCGCACGAAACCCAGTTACGCCTACTGTGAGTTTGACGCACTAGCTCTCATCAAAAGAAGCCAACGCGGAAGAGGATGTAGAGACCCCAGGCAGCAGCGATCGTGCCCAAAATGGTAGACCAAATGGGATGTCCACTCCGACTGACGCGACTGCCTGCTGTACGAATCGTTTCCACGTCGATCCAGGGCGTGGCACCACGCCGAAACCAGCCTGTAACGATGACATCTTGATTGAGCAACGCGGTTGGGCGCACGGCTTGGGTCAGCAGATTGCCGATCGAACCCCAGGTTGACAGCCAGTGGAGCCGCACGATTCCCGTTGTGGTTTGCAGCAGTAGATCCTGACTCAGAAGGTTACTCAGGCTACGACGACCCAGCAGTCTGCCCTCTAACTGCACCGATCGACCATCGATTGGCACCTGATCGGCAGGCATCAACAAGGGGACTAAAGAGGTGGCAGCACGATCGGTTTTAGCGTTGGAGAACGGCACATCCGGAAAGAGCGGATTGATGCGAATGAAGGTGCCAATGCTAAACCCAATCAGCGGCAAGCCGTGCAACAAAGCGCGATCGCCATACATCCATGACAGTTGGCTCAGGTTCGATCGCATCCCGTACCAGCCCAATGTCTCCAACAGATAAGCCAGCGCAAGAGTGAAGACCAACCCAAAAAAGGGAGCGCCTTGCAGCAGCAGTGTGCGCCATTGAGAGGCAGTCAGCGTTGTCTTTTTGCTGGTTGGCTGTGCCCACTCCAGTTCAGTCTCTAGCTGCCAATGACGCGCATAGAGCGTGAGTAAATGCAGCCGATCGCCCGTCGGTGGATGAGAGTTGTTAATCGCCAACCAGTTGCGGTAGGGGTTCGATCGCTCCCATGCCAGCACCGACTCAATGGGCGCGTAGGGGTAAACACTGCCGATCGTGGTTGCCATCCGCTGACCCAGCGGCAGCAGTAGATCAAAACCGTCCAGTAAGTAGCTCGTTTGTTTCTGGGTTTGGACTTCTTTTGCGGTACCGATCGCAAGCTTCAGTAGCGCACGAGTGAAGCCATTGGGATTGCCTGTTAGTTCCACCGCCACGCGATCGCTATAGTAGACCCGCTGGCGCGCTAGCCAGAGACCCATCCACCGTACTAAGGCATAAACCCCATAGCTCACTGCCGCGATGAGACTGGCTGAGAAGCGTGAAATGTCTGCTTGTTTGCGATCGCCCCAGACGCTCACCTGCCAGTAGATGGTGTACGGAATTTGCATCAGCACCATCACGAGCGACAGCAGCGGCACGTTAAAGCGGGAGATCTGACCCACCTCACTCGCGTAGATCGTCGCAATTTCATCGTCTGCCAGTTGTTCTAGTAAGCCCTGGCTCACAACAGTGCGCGTCACACGGGGCAAGCAGCCATAGCTAAACGCGAGTGGTGCAGCCGTGGGCAACAGCCCCAGTGTTGGCATGGGAATGCCCTGCTGACGGCAAAAACGCTGTAGTGACTGGGCAGTTTCGGGGCTGTAGGTTGCCAGCTTACTCACCGTCAGTGGTTGCAGCCCATAGCCAATGGTCAGCAGTGCATCGAGCAGCCAGCGGGAGGCGATGAAGAGAACTCCTAAGAGTACCAGAATGGGCACAACAGGGGGGCTGAAAATTGCGCGTGACACGTTAAAGAAAGGAAGGATGCTAAACACAATGCGGTAGCAAAGCGCCATGCCGTAAGCGATCGTCTGCACCATCCAGAACAGCGCGATCGCTGTACCTGCCTGTAACAACAGCAAGCGCAACAGCTTGACTTTACCTAGCGATTTGCCTTGTTTCAGCCGCCCTGCCTGCCGCCAAACTGCCTGATAGAGAGACTGTGGCTCCTCTAGCGCGGTTCGTGGCGACGGGTTGCTATCGATCGCCGCTGCTGCCGTCATCGGTGGTCGCTTTTTGCCCGAAGAAACCGCAGGAGTCCTTACCTTGCTTACGTTTGGTGTCGATCGGTTAACCGTTGGCAACACTACCTCTGGTGGCTCAGAGCCACCGTCAACAGCTTGTGGCTCAGAACTTGGCGGGTGTAATGCGGCAGGATCAAACGGCGTAAAGCCACTGCGATCGTCCGTAAAAGTCGGTGGAGCAGCCGGATCAAACGGCGTAAAGCCAGTCAGGTCAGCATTGTCTACAGCAAGGTTAGACGGTGCAGATGTTGCAAGTGGATTAGGGTCTGCGAGACGATCGTCTAGTCGATCGTCTTCGGGCTGGTCAACTCTACGCTCCTTAACCTGCGGGTAGTGTTCAGTGAGGCTTGCCAACGTTCGGGTTGCCCATTCACTAACCGAAGCATTCTCGCTTTGCTGGAGTGTCTGGCACAGCGCAGCGGCTCGTAGCGGCTCACCAGTACAGGCATAGGCAACGGCTAACCCCATCTGAGCTTTTGCAGTCAGGGGATGCTGGGGAAGCAGTGGTGCTGTTTCTAGCTTGGCGATCGCGGTTTTATAGTCACCCTGCTTTAGCGCTGACAGTCCGGCTTCCAGGTCGGAGTCGTTGGCGATCGGTGACGGATCAGGAACCGGAGGCATAGCGCTTCTCCTACTCAAAAAGGGATGGTAGACTGCTGGGCATTTTACAACCTTTTTAGAATAGCTTCATGAAGCCGCTGGTTCACTCCCAGAAACTACGGGGG
>JBGTJW010000507.1:0-3925 GCA_041744955.1 Stenomitos sp.
GGAGGTTCTCCATTTGCGCTCCAAATTATGCAGCATCAAGATAGAAGCTCCACAACCCTGCTACATTGAGCATTAAGCGGTCATCAAAATCAGGCACACGATTTCGATAGACATCCGTTAACCGCACGATACCGCTTGATACTGGCATGGACATGTTCACACTTAACTCGTTGACGACTGAATTCTCAATTCTCCTGTTTCTGGTGCTCACTCAATTCCTTCCCCTTTGGTTTTTTGTGCGGCAAGTGCACGTTGGCAAACTCGTTTTGTAATCCTTGAAAGCCTAAATCTCCTTCAATGGCAACTTCATCTGGAATGTGTTGCACCAAGCCTGCTGCATCCAACTGCCGTTTGTCATGCATCCTACCGCCCCTGGCTTGAGTCAGCAGGATGAACCGCTTTTTTCGCGTACTCCCGGTGATGTGGTTGCGAGTATGCCGTTTCTTCTTGCCAGAGTAGTGCTCCTTCTGCTGCTCTAAGTCCTTGGGACGTGGCACAGGTCGTTCTGTGCCGTCTAAGATGACCTCTTTGACAGCGGGAAAGCGTTCGAAAAACTCCTCCATGCTTCGCAGCTTGCGCTCTGGCAACGCCTGTTGGTAACCTAAGGTTTGCTCTAAAACGGGCAATAGTCCATGCACCCAATCCCACACAGGAACAGTCAAAGCCAAACAAGACACTCAGCAAATCAACGTGGGATAGCCTTTGCAGTACAACAGGATGTAGAAGGGATTGAGCCGACATACGGGCAAAAAGGTGCCAGTACAGATTTTACTTGCTCTTCATTTTGACCACTGGACAGCTTTTGGACTAGATGCTCCCACTGGCACATGGCTCAAAAGTCGATTCCTTCGTTGAAAGGAACCTCTAGAACCCTCATTCTGCTGCAGCTCTTCTGCGATCACAACAATAGTGCTGCTTTGAAACTAACGGACCATTGCTTTTTTCAAACTCAGTTCAGACAAGGCTTCTAGCCCATCTGGCACCTTTCTGCCCGTATGTCGGCTCCACCCCTTGAATGACCTGAATGCCGAAATTGAGCAGGGTTGGACGGGTGCCGGCCAAACCAATCGGTTACTCGGACGGATTGCCATGCGCTCTTACATCTTTGGACATGTCCTCTATACCGATAAGCCCTTAGAAGGCAACGCCTTGGTACACGATATCGTCACGATCGCCCAAGCGCTACCCGGCTATTACGACTGGTGCCAGCATCAACAGGAGGTGGAAAAACGCGCTCAAGAGTGGATGCAGGCGATTGAACAAAGCCGCTACTTTCACTACGGCTCCGATAAACGACCCTCTGCGTTAAGTCCCGATCTCCCTGATGAGTCAGAAACCAGTTGGAACCAGCAACAACAAGCCGAAGCCAGAGCAAGGATTCAACAAGCTGTCGCTGACCTCTTAGAGAAAGAAGCACTCCCATCAGGCATTACCGAACGCTTCGATGCGCTCATCCCCTATGGACTGAGTGGAGCCACGCTCTACCGTCAACGCGATCTCTGGCATCCCAGGCATTTACAAAACGCAACAATCGGCGCGCTTCAGAGTGCTGTGGAGCGGGATTGCTCGTGGGCGGCATCCCGCTCCAACAGTCACACAAACTTATTGGGTGAAAGAGGGTGTAATACACTGCCTGATGGAAGTTCTAGAGCTTTGGAAAGTCTAGAAACACGAGCGATCGGGTGTAATAGCAGTCTCAGTGGGGATTTGAGTCACGCAGAGACCAGAAATATGACTCAGGAGGAGGGGATTGCCTATATCAAACAGGTCTTAAACCAGGTTAAAGCGAGGCGGCAGGTCGAAACAGCCCAGAAACGTCAACGCTTGGCGGGACAAGACCAGCTGGCACTCCCATTTGACCAGGAAACGCCGTAAGCTCTGTTGGCACTACGGTTGCGGCTGCGCTTGTGGCTTCTCAGGCTCTGTCGGCTTCACCACTCCAGGTGGAGCTGTCAAAGTGTCGTGGTTAATTGCCAAGCGCAGCAGAAGGGCAAGCAGCAGGATAAGGGCTCTAGCGCTACTTTTTTGCGAAAGTATTGACCTTTGAAACGGGGACAGCTGGAGTATTTAGCCCTAACCGCTTCTCTATTCAGCTTTAGGTTTATCGGGACCTGGTAATCCCTTAGGTGTATAGACAGGCGCGCTAGAGTCCACCCGACCTGAAATCGTTAATCCAGTGGAGGCAAGTACGACTACGATTTGCGACACGCCGTTGGGGTCAATTTTGCCAGGTTTATGATTGCCGGTCGCTACAGCTATGGTTAGAACCCCTAAAGGTGCTCGCTCAGACTAGCGAACGTCGAAGCGATCGAGCATCATCACCTTGTTCCAAGCGGCGACAAAATCATGAACCATCCGCTCATGACCGTCATCAGCGCCGTAGACCTCGGACACCTGGCGCAGCTCCGCATTGGAACCGAAGATCAGATCGCAGCGGGTTGCCGTGAACTTCGTTTCGCCTGTTTTGCGATCGTCAATGCTGAAGGTCATTTCGTTTGCATCAGCCGGCTTCCACTCGTAGTCCATGCTGGTCAGGACGCGGAAGAAGTCATTGGTCAAGACGCCGGGGCGATCGGTAAAGATACCGTGCTTTGAGTAGTCCCAATTCTGGTCGAGGGCACGCAGCCCGCCAACGAGAACCGTCCACTCAGGCGCGGTCAGGGTAAGCAGCTGGGCGCGATCGAGGAAGAGACGCTCCGGCTTCACCTGATAGCCCACAGCATCGTTGTGGTAGTTACGGAAACCGTCCGAGACCGGCTCCAGCCATTTGAAGGTTTCGACATCGGTCAGCGCCTGAGTCGTATCCATCCGCCCTGGGGTAAAGGGAACACTGACGTTGACCCCAGCGTCCTGCGCCGCTTTCTCAACCGCAGCGCAGCCACCAAGGACAATCAGATCCGCGATCGAAAGCTTCTTATGACCCGACTGAACACCGTTGAATTCTGATTGCATTTGCTCGAGGGTCGCTAGCACTTGGCTGAGCTCTTGTGGACGGTTGACCGCGAAGTCCTTTTGCGGCTCTAGGCGAATACGAGCGCCGTTTGCGCCGCCGCGCTTATCGGAGTCGCGATGGATTGACGCCGACGCCCAGGCAGCAGAGACGAGCGCCGAGACGGAGAGCCCACTCGCCAAAAGCTTGGTCTTGAGCGCACTGATGTCGGCGGCATCGACGACGTCGTGGTCAAGCGCCGGAATCGGATCTTGCCAGGGCAGATCTGCCGCCGCGACTTCCGGGCCCAGATAGCGCGTTTTCGGTCCTAAATCCCGATGGGTCAGCTTGTACCAGGCACGCGAGAACGCATCGCTGAAGTGCTCAAAGTCATTGAGATAGCGCTGACAGATCTCGCGATAGGCCGGATCGACCTTCAACGCAATGTCTGAGGTCATCATCATGAGATTGTGCTCAACACCGGGTTTGTGAGCGTCTGGCGTCTTCGGTGCCTCAGGGGTGCTCGGCTGCCACTGGATGGCACCGACTGGACTCTTGGTTTGCTCCCACTCGTACTTAAAAAGATTTTCTAGATAGCTGTTGTCCCACTGGGTCGGGTTTGGCGTCCACGATCCTTCGATCCCGTTCGTCATCGTATATTCAGCAAACCCGGTGCCTTCAGGGTTCTGCCAGCCCATGCCCATTGCCTGAATGGGCGCAGCTTCTGGCGCGGGACCGATCTTATCTGGCGCGACCATGCCATGACTTTTGCCAAAAGCATGACCGCCTGCGATCAGCGCGACCGTCTCCTCGTCATTCATAGCCATCCGGGCAAAGGTCTCACGGATATCCCGGGCAGAGCCAACGGGATCCCCTTCACCGTTCGGACCCTCGGGATTAACGTAAATGAGCGCCTGATGCGAGGCTGCCAGCGGGTTCTCGAGGTCGTAGTAATCCTCATCCGGCTTGCCGACCCACCGGATATCGCGGGTGACC
>JBGTJW010000508.1:0-14739 GCA_041744955.1 Stenomitos sp.
AGGCTGAGGGCAAACCCGGCAACTCGCTCCCCGTGCTCCAGCTCCACTTGATATTTCTGAGCCATGTTGATCGCGCTACGCTGGCGGACAGAGCCTTGATAGCGCAGTCGATCTTCGATCAAGCCATGCGTTAGCATCCAATCGACGATGACACCTTCCCGCAACGATCGCTCACAAATGACGATCGACTCCATCCCCAACAGCGCCATCGCTTCCTGAAGAATGAGTGCCCCTGCCAGGATGATCTCGGCGCGGCGCTCATTGATGCCGGGAATTTCAGCCCGCTCTGCAACCGAGAGACGACGCAAGCGATCGACAATCTCTCGTAAGTCCTTAAGGCTGAACTCATAGCCGTTAAGCGGTGATGGTACGGCACCCGTTTTTTCACGGGCATGGATCATTGCCAGGGTTTCGATCGTGCCGGATGTGCCGACGAGCCGAGGACGTTCACCGACTTCTAGACCCGCTTGCAGTTCTTCGATCGGACGTTCTAGCATCCCGCGAATATAGGCTTGGAGCGATTGAAACTCAATGTTGCTAATGGGGTCAGTGGTGGTGTGTTCAGCTGTAAGCCGCACGGCACCAACTTTGGTACTGCTGAGGGTGCGGGGTTCGTGCCCGTCGCCCAGAATCAACTCGGTCGAGCCACCGCCAATATCAATAATGGCATGGGGTTGACCGCTAAACTCCATGCCAGACAGCACGCCCAGATAGATCCGACGCGCTTCTTCAGGACCCGAAATGAGGTTAATCCACAGCCCTAATTCGGCTTCGATCTGCTGCAAAAAGCTGCGCCCGTTGGGTGCTTCACGCATTGCGCTAGTAGCGACCGCGATCGTTTGCTCAGCGTTCATGCTTTTGGAGATCTCCTGACAGCGCTTCAGGGCATCCATTGCCCGCTCCATGGCAGCGTCGGTGAGATTGCCAGTTTGCTTGTCACGATCGCCCAGTCGTACTGTTGTTTTCTCACGCGCAATAATCGTAAATGCAGGTAGAGCGGGCTGAATGCGTACCACAACCATGTGAATGGAATTTGTACCCACATCGATCGCGGCGATAATGCGTTCATGCTCGGCGTTCATGGCAGAAAAACTCACCAGTTGTTGCTTGATCTTATGAACTGAGCTAACCATCTTGATATATCCAACGACTCAATCAACCAGACTGAAAGGATTGATCTAACAATCTCTTTGGCTTTGTGAACAGTACCCTGTCGTCGCTTTCAGCCTTGAGCCTCTCCTGAGTGCTGGTGTCTGACTGCTGACCGCTTCCAGAGCGGCGTACTATGCATAAAGGCTTAAAGACTGCTGTGTACTAATTTTGTCTACGCTCTATAAACAAATTGATCAGGACACTTAGCTACATTGGATACTCTACTTAGAGCTATCCCGGTTTATTTAATCACTTTTTCACCCCATTCCGGTATCGCCAGAAGACTCTTTAAACTTCCTTGAGTATTGCAATCTTTTCGATCGTTCACACGTCAGGCTGTCCCCTCTTAAAGGATGTTTCAAAAGTCCAGGTGCTTGTAGCCTTGGCGACTAAAGACTCTAAAACTCTTGACTTGCCGTAGTCCGCATCGGCGGACTGGGTTGATGTAGTCGCGGTTTTAACCGTCAGACACCTCTCAAACACCCTCTTAGGGCAGGGTTCTTTCATTGTCGTCAGAGAAAAGATACAAACCCGTATCCTCGTTTTTCATCGACAGAACTTTTCTACATAACGAATGAAACAATCAGGCTTTCAAATTTTCTCCCTTGACTTTGAATAAGCCCTGCCTCTTAGGGAATGCGGATTAAATAAGGTGCAAGGCTTTCTGTAGTAGGGACATTCCATGGAACGTCCCTACAAAAGGGAGAGACTTCATGTTCATTAATCCACGATCCCAAGTGGGAACGGAGGGTCTGGCTCCAGAGCAGCTACAGCCGGATAGAAACACGTTATGTAACATAATGTTAAGATGATTGCAGTGTCAGGTGTTGGTGTTGTGATGCACTTACTAATCTTTCGCTTGCTAATTGGTGCCCCACACTCGACGTTGCTACGGCTTAAAGTTGCTCTAGCTCAAACTGCCCTATGCCTTCATCTTTAAACGATCAACCGTTTTTCTCGTCGAGCCAGCCCGACACGGTTGCGTCACAGCCGATCGATGACCGTTTGATGCAGGCGCGGGTTGAGCAGCAACTGCTGAAAGAGCAAATTGCACAGCAAACGCAGCTCTTGCACTTGCTGACGCATCAACTAGCAACGCCATTGACTGCTCTGGGTGGCTCTTTACCGCTATTGGCAGAAAACAATTTAGACGCAGCGCACCGCCAGGAATTTTTGGATGTTGTGCAGCAGCAGGTTCACCGCTTGAAGCATTTGCTGCATGATTTGATGGCGCTACGCAATCTGGAAACTGGCGCACTGGAAACTCAGGCTATCAGTCTATGTTTGCCCAGCCTGTTAGAAGCGGTGGTGAACGACTTTCATACGAACCAGGTCATTTTTCAACTTAGCCCAGACCTGCCCTTTGCATGGGGCGATCGCTGGCAAGTGTCGCAGGTGTTGGTTAATTTACTGTCGAATGCGCTGAAGTACTCGCCTGCTGACAGCCCGATCGAAGTTGGTGCAGCCGTGCATGAGTCTCATTGGGTCAAAGTTTGGGTGCGCGATCGCGGACTGGGCATTCCTGCTGCCGATCAGCCGCATCTTTTTGAGCGCTTCTATCGTGTGCAGCACCGCGATCGGGCTGACATCAAGGGCACTGGGCTGGGCTTGTCTCTCTGCCAACTGCTGGTCGAAAATCAGGGTGGACAGCTTCGTTTTGAATCCACTCATGGGGAAGGTAGCTGCTTTTTCTTCACGCTGCCAACAGCTACAGCACCAGAAGGCAATGCACCAGAAGGCAATTAGGGTTAAGTGCGTCTACGCAGTGATCGAAATGTCTAGAAGTGCAGCCGCCACTTCTTTTGCAGAGGCGTAGCGTTCTTCGGGCTGTGGGCTGGTAAGGCGACGGACGATCGTCACAAACTCTGCTCCTAAACCAGGCACATACTCCGGATAAAAGCGGAATCCTTGCTCTCGTTGGGTGTAGAAGGCACTGGGCGACTCCCCAGTCAGCAAATAAACCAGAATCGGTCCCAGAGCAAACAAATCCACGGCAACGGTTTTTTGTCCCTGTTGCTGTTCGGGTGCCATATAGGGTGAGGCGGCAGTCTGTTCGCCTATCGCTAAAGACTTGAGGGAGACAAGACCCACGATCGTGGGGTTGCCTGCCGCCGCATTTAGGATTAAATTTTCGGGTTTCAAATCCTCATGCAGCAAGGAGGGAGACTGCTGATGCAGATAGTCCAGGGTGTCACACACTTGCACGATCGCCGCGATCGCCTCTGCTTGCGTCAGGGCACCGCGCTGACTCACCCGTTGCTGTAAGCTTTGTCCTTGAACTCGACTTCGCACAAGATACGGCTTGCCTTCAACGACGAAAAAATCGCTAAAGTGCGGCAATCCTGAATGCTCCAGCGCCAGCAATTGTTTTGCTTGTTGTGTAAAGGCTTCGACTGTTTCGGGCTGCTGCCATTCTGGCTTAAGCGTTCTCAGAACGACGTTCTGACCATTGCGCCAAGCTAATTGAGTCACGCCGATCGCATCCTGGCGTACCGTTTTGATCACTTGATAGTCACCAACTGTTTGCATTACCTGCAATGGCTGCCCGCAGTCGGGGCAAAACAGCGTATTTCCCTGGGCGCGTGGATGCGTACAGTTGGCTGGGTTAAGGGCTAAGAAACCATCTGGCTCTGGCTCATTTTCCACATCCATCGCTGTGGAATGCTGCGTTAAGACTCCAGACTGCGGTTCCTCCGCTTCCGGTTGGCTCGTCACAGGGATTGGAAGCTTAGTCAGTGGTGCTTCACCGGATTGGGTTGGCTCACCTGCCTCATCGGTAGCAATGCCGCTAAGAGGCTTCATCCTTTGGGCTGGCAGACTGCTTTGCAACTTGGCAGTCGCATCAGGCAAAGCGCCAACGTGAACCTGAATGTTGGGTCCCGATCGGGCAAGCCGAAACACAATACTGCCATCGATCGGCATTTGTGTAATGCGCTTGCCATCCACATAAGTACCATTTGCACCCAGGCTCACCACTTCCCACTGCGAATCGCCTCGGCGCAATTCGACATGGTGACGGGAGACCACGGCGCTATAGAGAATGACATGGTTATCGGTCGATCGTCCGATCCGAATCACGGGTTCATGCTCAAACGTCCAGTGCTGAACCGGAATCGACTGAATCGGATGCAAAAGGGTCAGAGTAATCACACTAGCAGTATAAAGTCTGAATAATGACCTGTGGCAAGAAGTGCGACCAAAGAATGTAACTGCTCCGCCATGCGCCTTGAGCAGGCTCGGCGTTTACCGTGGCAAAAGCAAAGACTTCACGATCGATAGCAAGTTTCTCTAACGATACACGACTATCTGAAGTAAAGCGTGAACGTTCCGTTGAATGGACAGTGAAGGCAGTGACGATGAGCAGACAACACGTACATACAGCTAACCAGCAATACTGATCACTCAAATTAGCGTATACCACCCGACATCAGGAAAGCTAAAACATTAGGAAAGCTGAAAGAGAAATGTCACTTTATCGCCTTTGCCCAGTGAAATGCGATCGCCCGGTCGCAGGCGATGCCGATTGCCCATTGGCAGCGGCACATTGTTAACGTAGGTGCCATTAGAGCTACCGACATCCTCGATATAGTAAGCATCACCCTCTACCCGAATATCAGCATGGATGCGAGACACAATCTCCGAATCCGGGAACCCAGACAGGTCAATATCAGGCGGAATCCGCTCATTGGGTTTGCCAATATGGACGACGGTAAGGCTTTGCGGCAGTTCTAACGAAGCACTGGTTTGCAGATGCAAAAGCCGCGCTGTTTGCAACTGTAGCTGAGTCGTCGAAACGTAGCCAGCGGTGGATGCTGCTGGCACTGGCGAGGCGGCTTCATCGCTGGACGGTTCATGGGCGACTGCGACCGAGATTGGCGGCGGCACTTCAGCGGGTGCAGCCTGCACTGGTTCAGCCAGGTCTGGGGGACTCATGTCTGGGGGACTCATGTCTGGGAAACTCATGTCTGGGGGACTAGAGTTTGGCAGAGGCAGTGGTGGAGAGACCAACGGATCGGGTGGTACCAGGGGATCAAGCGGCAGTAGGCTAGGGATTGCTGATGATGAAGTGTCTGGAGCCAGCGATGGACTGGCGATGGCGGCGGACTGTTCACTGGCAGCAGCGCGGAGGTCGTTACCACACTGACCACAAAAACTGGCATCCGCTTGCACCGTTGTACCGCAGTTGGGACAACTCATGGTCGCAGGTAACGGCGTGTAGCAGGCTTCGCACTGAACTGCGCCATCAGGATTTTGATGATTGCAATTCGGACAAACAATCATGACCTCTTTCCCCTTTATCAATTTCCATCCTCAGAACACCCAATTTGAATCAGCTTTCAGCTTTAACCCCTACGCTGAATTGCGATCAGCGATCGCTAACGCGCCATCTCGTTATTCTATTTCTACTGTGGAACAGGGCTAATGTCATCTAGTTTTTGTGACTGAATCAACTCGTGTGAAGGTCTTGCCCTGCGGCTTGATCCAGCAGCCACCAAAGTTCTCCTTCTGGCTGAATCAGCCGCGCCGGATAGGTATTGTCATCAGCAACAGGGGCAAAGATTTGCGCCAGTGCAGGGCGTTTGCTGGCTCCTGCCACTATGAACAGGACAGTACGAGCGTGGTTGATCAGGGGTGCCGTGAAGGTGATGCGAGGCTGCCCGTCTTTGATGCCTACGGTCACGAGCCGGTCACGCACCTGCAACGCCTCTGTATGCGGAAAGAGTGACGCGGTATGTCCGTCGTCCCCAATGCCCATGAGGATGAGGTCGAACCGTGGAAACTCACCCGGCTGAAGCTGAAAGAATTGCTGCAACTCTGACTCATGCTGACTGGCGGAGACGGTGGGGTCAGGGTTGGCGGTTGGCATCGGGTGAAGGTTCGCAGGCGGAAACGCTACCTGGTCTAACCAGGCGTGACGCGCCATGCCTTCGTTGCTATCAGGGTGGTCGGCGGGCACATAGCGTTCATCACCCCAAAAGACGTGGATGTTGTCCAAGGCAAGAGCGTGCGTGGCAAGCTGTTCATAGAGTGGCTTGGGTGTGCCGCCGCCTGAAAGGGCGATCGTGCAGAGTCCTCGTTCCGCGATCGCCGCCTGGATTTTGTCGAGCACGATCGCCAGCGATCGCTGAATGAGTGCGTCGTTATCGGGTAGCACTTCTACAATTTTGTTCATAGTTTTGGCGACTCAAGGTTTTAACCACCCAGACCCGTCGAGAGATCCAGTTCCGTAGTCTACTATAAGAGGTTGCCAGGGCAGTTTTAGCCTACTGCCTATCAAATCTATAGAAGCCGATGAAAACATCTAACGCCTCCCCTCTGACTGCCCTCATTCTTAAAAGCGTCGGTATTGTCCTGATTGTGCTTTACTTGCTCGACTGTGCAGTAGTGCTCTCGTCTACTAGATTTCAGGACAGCCAATGGCTGTTTACCACGACGACTCAACTGATCGATCGCGGCTTTGTACCCATGATAGGCTTTGGCTTTCTGTTTATCGGCTTCTGGGTCGAAAGTGCGCTAGAGCCTACGATTGCCGGAGAGCGGTCTCGCGGCTTGAAGCTGGGTGTGGCTTTACTGTCTAGCTTACTAGCCTTGCTCTTTTTGCTGTTCATCCCCCTCAGCGTCAATGCCACCAATACAGCAGCCGACGACCAGATGAAACAGATTACGCAAGATGCTAGTCGGGCTGAAAGCCAGATTGATGGACAGGTGCAGCAACTTAGAGCACAGATTGATGCTCAGTCAAGCCAAATCGATCAGCTAATTCAGAGCGGTCAGCTTCAGGGCACACAGTTGGAGCAAGCGAAACAAAAGCTAGCAGAGCTTCAGAAATTCAAATCTGATCCCAAGGCACTGGAAGCACAGATTGCACCGGAGCGCGATCAGAAATTGACGCAGATTCGCGACAACAAGCGTAAACTCGAAACCCAGATCAACGACAACAAGCTGCGATCGGGGATGCGGAGCGGCATTGCTAGCCTGGTGCTGGCGATCGGCTATGCCATCATCGGTTGGACTGGATTGCGGTATCTGCTATCGGCTCAAAATCAGCGTAGCCCTTCTCCCTAGCCTTGCAGATCCCCGACTTCTTCAAGAAGTCGGGGATCTAAGAAATTAAGCATCTTGCATAAAATTAGTGTCATGTGCGATACCGAATCACCTAAGGTATTCTGTTGTTGGGCAGAGCATTTGTGTGATGTCGATCGCACGCCTGTACTCTGCCAACACTCTGGAATGAGTAGAGACTCGAATGAGTAAAGAAGACCAGCGTTAGAACGGTGTTCCTGCAGTCTTTCTTTACGGAGTTCGTTACAATTCTTAGAGTATGGAGTGGTTAATCAGATTGTCATCGTCCATCTTCTAAACTGAATTTTGCGTTGAGTTTAGTTTGGCTGAGCCGTTGACGGAACAGGTTTAGCCCCTTTGCTGGTGCTGATCCCATCGCAACAGTTGAGTTTTTAATTTGGTTCGTCCGACTTGTTACGATCGTTTCCACAGTCAATCGCAGGAGAATGGGTGACTTGTGCTCCAACACCTCAAGCAAGATTTCAAAAATGACCTAATTGCTGGGCTGCTAGTGGTGATTCCTCTAGCAACGACGATCTGGTTAACGATCACGATCGCAAACTGGGTGATCAACTTTCTCACCCGCATTCCCAAGCAGGTCAACCCCTTTGATGGTTTGAATCCCATTCTGGTCAACGTGCTAAACCTGACCGTCGGGTTAATGGTGCCCCTGTTTTGCATTCTGCTGATTGGCTTGATGGCGCGTAACATTGCTGGACGCTGGCTGCTGGACTTTGGTGAGCGTACACTACAGGCAATTCCGCTAGCTGGCTCTGTTTACAAAACGCTAAAGCAACTTCTCGAAACCCTGCTTAAAGATTCTGGCAATAAGTTTCGACGGGTCGTGCTGGTGGAGTATCCGCGTGAGGGGGTCTGGTCACTTGGTTTTGTCACAGGTGTGCTGACAGGCGAGTTTCAATCCCATTTTTCAAGCCCGATGCTGGGAGTGTTTATTCCCACTACACCCAATCCCACGACTGGCTGGTACGCTGTAGTACCCGAAGAGGCTGTGATTAATCTCTCCATGCCGATCGAAGACGCGTTTAAAGTCGTGATTTCTGGTGGCATCGTTGCTCCAGAGGCGGCAAGAGCCACATCATTATCGGCATCGAAACAACGCCCACTTGAGCCGTTTCTGGACACAAATCGGCAGGCGATCGCTCTGGACGAAGATCTGTGGGATGGGTGAAGGATAAAGGATAAAGTATGAAGAATATAGAAGTATGAAGGATGCGATCAAGGCAGAGCATCCCTAGTCACGTTGCTGAATGCAAAGTTGAACGGTCGTCATGCCGACTCCTCTTGGGCGAACGGAGACGAAAACGCTGTTCTCTTTGCTCTCCAGTGTCCTGAATCACGTTATCCTTAAGCCTTAGATTCTTAAGCCTTCCTTATGCAAGCTCGTCGAATTGCCCGTGAACTGGCACTGTTAAGCGTCAGCCAGTTGCCATCGAACCCAGAACGCCTGGAGATGCAGCAGCTTCAGAATGTTGTCGTTGCGGCAGTGCGGACACTCACCAGCGAGGCGCAGGATGCCCTGGAAACAGCATCGGCTGAACTACAGCAAGGAAGTGCGCGCTTGCTGACGAGCGAAACTCGTGCTGCTGATGTTGAGAGTGCCAGAGCGATGGTGAATGAGGCGATCGCCCTGACCCAAACTGCCATCAACCGTCTGGGCGTAGCGATGGATGTGCCAGAGTTTATTCAATTGGCAAATCAACAGGATGTGCGCCATTACGCGCTCGAAATTATAGGCAAGCTGAAAGCCAACCGAGAGCAGATTGACCAGATTCTTTCGACAGCGCTTGTGGATTGGCAACTCTCGCGGCTAGCGTGGATCGATCGCGATATCCTTCGCATTGCCGTGACGGAAATTGTCTTTTTAGGCATTCCCGATCGTGTTGCCGCTAATGAAGCTGTAGAGCTGGCAAAACGCTACAGCGGCGAAGACGGGCACCGCTTTGTCAATGGTGTGCTGCGTCGGGTGGTAGAGCAGCTTAAGACAGAGAAGACGGTGAGTAAGGCGAGTGAGACGTAGGGCATAGGGAGTAAGGAGTGGGGTTAAGAGGAAACGGCAATGACTTTTGATTGGTTTCGGCGGCGATACGCTAACAAGGCTGAAGATGGTGCAACGGTAGAAGCCGAGCCAGTGTCGTCAGACGCAGCGGCAGAACCTGCTGTAGCAGAGACAACGGCAGAGGCAGAGCCTGTTGTAGCGGACGACTACCTGAACTGGGCGAAGGCAGCCTATCAAAATATTCAGAAGCGGCAGCAAGCCGAAGCACCCCCAGCGGACGTTGTGGCTTCACCAGAGGCGACGATCGCGGCTGAACCCACGATCGCCCCTGAAGCAATTCCTGATGCCGATGCAACTATCCCCGACGAACCTGTTGCAGAGAGTCCCGACGAACCTGTTACAGAAATCCCCGACGAACCTGTTGCAGAGAGTCCCGACGAACCTGTTGCAGAGATCATAGCTACTGAGTCTGTTGTAGATCAGCCTCTAGAGCTAGAAACATCTGCACCACTGCCGTTTTGGGCGCAATCTGAAGCAGACCGACAAGAGCGCTTGGAGCGCCTGAAGCAAAGCGCGATCGTCGAGCCAGAGCCTGCGATCGCGCCTGTAAGTACAGTAACGGCACCTGTCGAGCCGTTGTTAGATGAAACAGTGCTGGATGAAGGCTTCCTCTGGTCATCCGAAATTCTGGCTGCCCAGGGACGACGACCTGACCAGATTTCCCTCGAAGAAATCACCTGGCTCAAGCGGCTGCGGCAAGGGTTAGACAAGACGCGGCGGAGCCTGATCAATCAACTGCGCTCGATCGTGGGGCAGGGACCGCTCAATGAAGATGCTGTTATAGAAATTGAGTCGGTGCTGCTGCAAGCGGATGTGGGCGTTGCCGCAACCGATGCCATCATCGCTGCCCTGCAAAGCAAGCTTCGTCAAGATGTGCTGCCACCCGATGCTGCTATTACGTACCTGAAGCAAATCTTGCGAGAGATGCTGGACACGCCACTGGAGAATGCGAAAACTCGCTTCTTTGCGCCAGAAGATAATGTACTCAATATCTGGTTGATTACAGGCGTAAACGGTGCTGGAAAGACCACCACGATCGGCAAACTCGCCCATATTGCCCAAAAGTCTGGCTACAAATGCCTGATTGCCGCTGCAGATACCTTTAGAGCCGCTGCCGTTGAGCAAGTCAAAGTCTGGGGCGGTCGTAGTGGCGTTGAGGTCATTGCCAATCCAGGGCAAAATACCGACCCAGCAGCGGTCGTTTTTGACGCGATTGCCGCTGCCCAGTCGCGTGGTACAGACTTACTGCTGGTTGATACTGCCGGACGCTTGCAAAACAAAAAAAATCTGATGGACGAACTGAGCAAAATTCGCCGCATCATTGACAAAAAATCTGCCAACGCAGTCGTCGAATCCCTGCTGGTACTGGATGCCACCTTAGGACAAAACGGACTGCGGCAAGCAGAAGTCTTTGCCGAGGCTGCCCAACTCAGTGGTGTCATTCTGACTAAGCTTGACGGTACGGCAAAAGGGGGCATTGCGCTGGCGATCGTCCAGCAGCTTGGGTTGCCCATCCGCTTCATTGGTGCCGGAGAAGGCATCGAAGACCTCCGACCCTTTTCGAGCTACGAATTTGTCGAAGCCTTGCTGAATGGCTAAGTAGATGGGTGTAAGTCAATAAAGGGTCGTTCGTAGCGGGAAGGAATTAATTTTTCTGCCTGCGAAAGGCTTCCCAACGTCCGTCTTTCCAAACTTCCGTCTTAGCTAAGTACGAGGGCTATTTGTCTGGCGCGTCGGAAACGGTAGAGATGTTAACAAGGTCGCTATCTGGGGAAAAATAGCTATGTAAACAAAAACACGATCGTACCTTGCTCCATCTTCCCTTTCCTCAAAGCAGTTTTAATGACATGAAAGTAGAGGTAAGCGGTGCGTCTTTACGAGCGATCGTGAAGCGCCCAACCTAAGTAGGAAGGCTCAATTAGGCAACTACTGAGAAACTGGGTTTCGACTGCGCTCAACCCGCTGACACATGGGACTGAGAGCATTTCAACTTCGCTTAATGCAGCTTATCAATCCTTACGCCCGACATACAAAGCAGTGTCAATTCTCTTTTTCTCTAAAAAGCCGCCCTTTCGAGGTCATTCATGAACGCGCCAGAGCCAGAGCAAGAGGGGCAGAGACTTGCCAAACTGCTGAGTTACAAGATCCTCGATACTCAGCCAGAGACGGGTTACGATGATCTCGCGCAACTGGCAGCCTACATTTGCCAAACGCCGATCGCGCTTGTCAGTCTGGTTGATAGCAAGCGGCAGTGGTTCAAAGCAAAGGTCGGTCTGGAGATCAGTGAAACGCCGCGTGATCTGGCTTTTTGTGCCCATGCCATTTTGCAGCCAGATCCCTTGATTGTCCCCGATACTAAAGCGGATGACCGCTTTGCCAATCATCCGCTCGTTATCGGAGAACCCTACATCCGTTTCTACGCAGGGGTTCCCCTCCATACTGCTGATGGTTTAGCGCTGGGTACAATCTGCGTCATTGACAACCAACCCCGCACGCTCTCCGATGTGCAAATCAATGCCCTCAAGGCGCTCGGTCGGCAGGTGATGAGCCAGCTTGAGCTACGGTTGAGTCACCAGAAACTTCAGCAAGAGATTGCAGAGCATCAGCAGGCGGAAAGTGCCCTCTACCAAAGTGAAAGCCGTTTCCACAACTTAGCTGCGAATCTACCGGGTACAGTCTACCAATTTCGTCTGGATGCCAACGGTGCTGGGAGTTTTCCATACATGAGTGCCTTCTGCAAGGAATTCTACGAAGTAGAACCAGAAGCCGTTCAGCAAAACGCGGGTGTCATTTTAGAGCGCATTCATCCCGACGATCGTGATTCGTTTTTTGCCTCCATTGCGACCTCCCAACAAACCCTGCAACCCTGGGATTGGGTCGGGCGCTTGCTCATGCCGTCTGGTCAAGTCAAATGGCTGCACGCCATCTCTCGCCCAGAGCGTCAAGCCGATGGTTCCACCGTTTGGGATGGCTTACAACTGGACGTGAGCGATCGCAAACAAGCCGAAATGGCGTTGCAACAAGCACTGCAAGAAACTGAATACCAATCTCGCCTTTTGCGGACGGTACTCGACTCGACTCAGGATTGGATTTTTGCCAAAGACCACAACCTCCGCTACATCCTTGTCAATCGCAGTTTTGCAAAGGCACTTGGTCAAGAGGTAGACGCAATTCTGGGTAAGGACGATCGAGAGCTAGGCTTCTCGCCAGAGCTAATCTTTGGCGTACCTGAGAAAAAGATCCGGGGCTTCCGGGTAGATGATCAGGCAGCGCTGGCAGGTGAAAAGATTCATAATCACTATGAGCCGACCACTACTGCGGATGGCTTACTACGCATCCTGGATACCCGCAAAATGCCGCTCTACGACGTGGACGGAAACGTTTTTGCCATGCTTGGCTATAGCCGTGATATCACCGAGCAGCACTATGCAGAACAGGCATTACGGCACTCTGAGACACGACTCAAGGAGAAAGCAGACGAGCTAGAGCAAATGCTGCGGAAACTACGTCACACGCAAACGCAAATGATTCAGGCTGAGAAAATGTCTGGTCTGGGTCAGCTTGTGGCAGGCATCGCTCATGAAATCAATAATCCGGTCAACTTCATTCATGGCAACCTCAACCCAGCGCAGGAATATACGCAAGACCTGTTAAGCCTACTGCATCTCTATCAAGCTCAAGTGCCAAACCCCAGTGTCGAGATTGAGTCAATGATTGAAATGATCGACCTGGACTTTCTCCAGGAGGATTTGCCCAAGTTGTTGTCTTCCATGAAAATGGGCACCGATCGCATTCGTGAAATTGTGCTCTCGCTACGCAACTTCTCTCGTCTGGATGAAGCCGAACGCAAAGCCGTTGATCTCCATGAAGGCATTGACAACACGCTGATCATTCTGGGCAATCGCCTGAAAGCACAGGGTAAGGAGCCTGAAATTAACATCGTGAAAGAGTACGGCGACCTGCCGCTGGTGGAATGCTATGCCGGACAGTTGAACCAGGTTTTTATGAATCTTGTGAGCAACGCGATCGATGCGCTCAGGGAAGACGAAGACCAGGGTGGACAAGCCGAAAACGCCTTGGCAGGCACCACTCCTACCATTACCATTCGGACACAATTAAGCGACCGTCAGCACGTCCGCATTTGCATTGCCGATAATGGCAAGGGTATGACCGCTGAGGTGCAGCAAAAATTGTTTGAGCCGTTTTTTACCACCAAAGCCGTTGGCAAAGGCACTGGTATGGGGCTGGCAATCTGCTATCAAATTGTTGTCGAGAAACACGAAGGCACCATTGAGGTTAGTTCTACGCCTGACAAGGGCACAGAATTTTGTCTTACATTGCCTGTCTAACGTTGGACTAGGCTGGCATCATCTAGCCGCAGCGTATGGATGAAGACTTCGCTGGACTTAGCTGCAAAGGGAGGCGTAAGTAGCTGGGCATAATTATTTATAAGACGCATTTCGACTTTTATAAGACGCATTTCGACTTCGCTCAATGCTCCCAATCCTGTGTGTCGGCGGGTTGAGCGCAGTCGAAACCCGGTCGCTAAAGTAGTGCTTAATTTAGCCTTCCTACTTACTTGTGTGGTAAAACCGGAAGGCGTGTCATCGTGCTAGATCTTCATGACGGGGTTCACTCAAGCGGTTACTGCCAGCATTGCCGCTTTTACTGCTACTAACATTGATGACATCGTGATTCTCATGGTGTTCTTTTCCCGCATCAGCCCCACGTTTCGTCCCCATCATGTAGTGGTGGGTCAATATCTTGGCTTTTTACTGTTGCTGCTTGCTAGCTTACCTGGCTTTCTTGGCGGCTTCATTATTCCCCCTGTTTGGTTGGGCTTACTGGGCTTTTTACCTATTGCCATTGGCACCCATCAACTGCTTGCAGGTGACGCTGATGCTACAGAGGTGCAAACGGTGACTGAAGAAAGCAGCGCGAAAAATGGCTGGCTTGGGCGATCGCGATCGTTCCTTAACATCCCGCCTCAGACGTATCAAGTGGCAGCAGTAACGGTTGCCAACGGTGGAGACAACATTAGTATCTATGTGCCGCTGTTTGCTAACAGTACGTTGGCAGCGATGGGAGTGATTCTGAGTGTTTTTCTCATAATGGTTACTGTTTGGTGTGGCATTGCCTACTATCTCACCCGTCATGCTGTAATTGCCCACTACTTGACCCACTATGGACATCGCGTTGTGCCGTTCGTTCTGATCGGGTTGGGAATCTTTATTTTGCTGGAAAGCCGCGTCTACCAGCTTTTGCTCCCATCTTGACTGTATTAGTTTTGCTTGATCATTTCTGTGTTACTAAACGATCGTTGCCGTTGAACGAGTCGTTAGAACTGGCTGGCTACCTTCTGTCAACAGGCTATCTCTCTAGTAAAACTGCCAGCACTCACAAAACTTTAAAATTCATTAAACTTAGATGGGTAACACCAAGAACAA
>JBGTJW010000509.1:0-10692 GCA_041744955.1 Stenomitos sp.
ACGTTGCAGCGTTGTAAGAGACATCATCGAGATCAGGGGGCGCATCGAATCGCTCCGGCTCCCTTTCAGCCAAAGTTGAATCTGCCTCATACGGCTCAAAGTCTGCCATCGGCGTGGTAGCACCGATCGTCGTCGGCTCGAAGGCTAAAGGCGAAAAGGACATGGGCGGGGCGATCGGCTCCACAGTTGGCAAGGGTGCGGCAGTAGAAGTATGGTTCAGCGTCGTGCTATCAAACCGATCGACCAGTGGCGTTGTCTCCTGAGAGGCACTCGTCAATGGCTGCGTTGGCGTGCTGTAGCCAGAGAACGATCCCGCCGGAACACTAGACAATGGGGTGTGAATGCCCAATAGTGCCAATACACGTAGCCGTGCCCGATCTTCTGCCTGTTCAACAGTTGTAGCGGTTGCCATGCTCGTCGCCAGCGTCATACTGCCCAACTGCACCAGCGCTCGCACCACACAGCGATCGACATCCATCTGCACTAACTCCGTCAGCAAACCACTGGTAGGATAGCGAACTTGCAGTTGAGTAAACAGCGAAGGTAAAGCAAGTGATTCGGACAAAGCAGGTAACTCAGACATGAATTTGGCAGAACGGGTGAAGGTAGAACGACACGATCGGGGCTTACACGATTGGGCACGAATCGATCGGATACCAATCAATCGGGCACAAGTGAGCCGAGTACAAATTAACCGGGCACAAGTTAATCGCGCGTAACTAACGATGGTAAGCGACTTAACGGCGACTGAACAGATTAACCCTTTCTCCAATCTTGTCGATAGCTTACACATCCACCCCATCCCCCCTCCACTCTTCACCCCTTCACTCCTCCACTCCTTCACCTTCTCACCCCCCTCCATCAGTCCAATGTTATGCGGCGGACAGTAAGGAGCGTTTATCTGAGGTAAGCTGATTGGCTATACTTGGACAGCAAGGACAGCAAGGCGATGACGAATCCTTCGCTATCAATCTGAGTTCGGTGCCTGCTCTGTTACGCGAGTACTTGATTGGAAACACCACGACTCATCCGCGCCCACTTTGACCGCCAGCTCAAACGCATCCAACGTGACGTTCTGCGTATGGGCGCACTGGTGGAAAACTCCTTTTGGATGGCACGTCAGGCATTGTTCGATCGCGACCTGGATGCGCCAGGAAAAATTGCGCTTCAAGACAAGCAAATCGACAAACTCTACCGCCAGATTGAGCAAGACTGCGTTAGCCTCATTGCACTTCAGGCTCCCGTTGCCCAAGATCTGCGCCTCCTGAGCGCCATGATGCAGCTTATCCGTGACCTGGAGCGCATTGGCGACTATGCCGAAGACCTGGGCGAAATTGCGATTCTTCTCTTTCCCTATCCGCCACCGAGCTATATGGGACGGGTGCAAATGATGTGCGATCGCTGTCGGGCAATGCTGGCAATGAGTCTGGCTGCGCTGTCTGACCTGGATGCTGAATCAGGGCTGCAAATCAAAATTAAAGACGATGCGGTTGATCTCGATTACGAAACGCTTTACGACCTGTTGGCACATCAGCGCGATGTTCCTGGCATTGTGGAGCCGATCGTCCTGATGATCCTCGTGATCCGTCATATGGAACGGATGGCAGACCACGCCACCAATATCGGTAAGCGCGTTGCTTATATCGTCACCGGGCAGCGATAGCTACAGTGATCTGGCGATCGTACTGAGATTTAGTTTATGAACTGTACAGCTTCCGTTTACAGAAGTTTGCTAATTCTATGCCTCTGCTCACTGACTTTATCGTGTTCCGAACCAAAAGAAAAAATAGAGTTTACTCCTGAGCCAAAGCTAATGGAAAAAGAAATTCTCCGTCATATACCTCTTGATAGTTCAATCTATGATGCCGAGAAAATCATGAAACAGAATGGGTTCAAATGTAACCGTGTAGAAAATCAGAGTTATGGTGAGCAAAGCCAATTTGCTATTAATTCAGCAGCAGAAAAAATATCTAGAAATACAGCATCAGGTCTTCTTTTTTGTGATGCAACACACTCTTATTTTATTTTTGGTTACACACGCTGGAATGTGACTCTTGTTTTCAAAAACGAAGTTATTAAGGATGTTAGAGTACATTCAGGCAATGTTGCACTTTGATTATTTATAAATTCAATCAAGAAGTGGAACCTTTCCATAACGCATATATCTGTCAGGTTTCGCAGACTCAACCCAACCTATGACGAGAGAGGCGATCGCTATTTTGCGGTTACATCTGGGGTTGGAGAAAAGAAAATAAATGCAACAGTGTTGCCATACCTTTCAAACCTTTAGTTTTCCCATTCACTGAAAATTGGTAGGAGATTAAAGCAATGTCGTTATGGACAGAATTACTACGAACTTTAATGATCTCGGGAAGCCAAGAACAAGACAGTTGCACCGATGAGCAACTTAGTTCTTTTGAGATTTCTAATGGAATAATTCTACCAAGTGAATATAAAGACTTTTGCAAATTCTTGGGTTCAGGTACGTTTGGCTATTATGTAACAATATATTGTCCTGATGTTGAGCAGGTAGAAATAGAGTATCTTAAGGACGAGTTGCAAGATTCTTCAGAAGTAGAGGGATCTGAGTTTAGTTTTATGATTAGAGATAGAGAAACTCTAAGCGATGTAAGTTTAATTCAGGAAATACTAGATTCTGCATTTATATTTGGTCGTACCAGTGGAGGAGAGATTTTTTTTTGGGATCTCCGAACCTACAGCCAATTTGATGATAACTATGACATATACATGACTCGCGTAGAAGATTTTCCAGGAATCTATAAGGTCGGCAGAAGCTTTCTTGAGTTTATCCAGACATTCGCTCTGGGAACTAAAAGCTATGACCATCTTCCAGAATGGACTCATCCGATCCTGCAAGAACTCGACGGTACTTTTACACCTATTAAAGAGCAATCACCCACCTCGTAGGTTTGGTTGGCGATAGAAAATCTAACATCATCAACCTTGGGAAAGAGAAAGATTTAACTGTACAATTTCGCGCTAATTGGTACAATCACCGATTGATATTAGGCTGATGGGTGTTGGGTTTCGCGGACTCAATCTAACCTACAGTGAGGGGCGATCGCTCTACAATACCCACACCTCAGCGAGTGCCAGATTTAGAAATCAACTGGACAAACAAAATTATTTGAACTATGCCAGCCTTAAAGCTTGCCGCTTTCCAATTGTCTTCTTCACTGGGTTTATCCTTAGACGTAAGTAACGTTGGGGTAGTTCCCGGTATCGATCTGCTGCATCTATTTACAGAACACGATTTTAACCAGCATTTTGCATGGTTCCCAAGTGCAGTAACTTTTTTCCCACTAGGAGAGTCCGGAACTTACTGGGTTGAGGTTTTTCTCAGTGATTCCTACGAGATAGAGAGGAAGGCTGATTTTGCAGTTTTACTTCCATTTATTGTTGCAGTAGATGATGCTATTCAAGTAGGAGGATCTGACGATCGGGATGAAACTCGCATAGTCCGAGGTATAGCAAAAGGCTACTATAAACTTCTGTATCAAGACCGCTACTTAACTCAATCTGAAATAGATAAAATTTCAGTTGCTTTACCTAAAGCTCAACCAGAGAGGGAGCCTTTGCTGAGTCTTGGTCCAAAGTATTGTAAATTAACGCTTGTGCCAACTTTAACAAAAGCTACTCCTGAGCTTCTTAAAGCACCTGACAAAAGGACCATAAAGTTACCACTGATCTTACATGATTAGAGCGATCGCCCGCCTCGTACAGTTAGGTTGAGGCAACGAAACCCAACACCCCTCACTCTCATCCCACACCAGCAGAAATCTTTTCCTAATGCCCTTCTTATTAACCGCGAGCGCTGAGAGAACGCTGCATCGGTTGGTGGTAACGCTCAAGCGCGATCGTCCGCCTTGTAGGTTGGGTTGAAGAGCGATCGCTCGTGAAGAACCGTGTCCCATTGAGCTTCAGGATGCGGATGTGCGATCGCTGTCAGGCAATGCTGGCAATGAGCTAGCCGCACTGTCTGACCTGGATGCTACATCAGAGTTGGAGATCAAGATTAAAGACAATGCGGTTGATCTCGATTACAAAACGCTTTACAACCTGTTGGCACATCGTTCAATAAGTCTAAACGTTGTTGGTTGGTTGGTTTTCGCTTTAGACTCTAACAACTAATACCTCATCACTCTTGAGATGGCGCTAATTGTTGCTGGAGAACGCAGTGGCGTTGGTAAAACAACGGTCACATTGGCATTGCTTGCTGCTTTAAAGCGGCGGGACGTGTCGGTGCAGTCGTTCAAGGTTGGTCCTGACTACATTGATCCGATGTTTCATCGCTATGTGACGGGGCGCGCTTGCCGCAACCTTGATCCGATGTTGACTTCAGAAGCGTATGTGCAGCAATGTTTTGATCACCATGCTCAAACTGCGACTCATGCCCTTGTGGAAGGTGTGATGGGACTTTTTGATGGTGCCGCAGGGCAAGAAGGGTTTGCGAGTACGGCTCACATTGCCCGTTTGCTAGACTTGCCGATTTTGCTGGTGCTGAACTGTGGTGGTCTATCGCACTCGATCGCCGCGATCGTCCACGGCTACCGTTCCTTTGATCCCCGCCTTAACGTTGCGGGCATTGTACTGAATCGCGTTGGCAGCGATCGCCACCTGGAAATCCTCAAATCTGCTTTGAAACCGCTCAACATACCCATTCTCGGAGTCCTGCGCCGTGAAGATGGTATTACGATCCCCGATCGACATCTGGGACTGGTGCCCACTGCGGAACTCGAAAACCTGAATGCTGTGGTTGAGCAGTTGGCACACTTGGGAGACACCTGTTTTGACTGGGCGCAATTGATGCCGTTATTGGAGAGGAGAGAGGAGAGGGGAGAGGGGAGAGGGGAAAGAGGAGCAGGAGCAAGCGGTCAGCGGTCAGCGATCAGCAATCAGCAATCAGCAATCAGCGGTCAGCAGTCAGCAATCAGCGGTCAGCAATCAGAACCGACTCAACACTCCTCCTCCTCCCCCCTCACTCCTCACTCCTCACTCCTCTCCCCTCTCCCCTCTCCCCTCTCCCCTCACTCCTCACTCCTCTCCCCTCTCCCCTCCCCCCGCATCGCGATCGCCCAAGACTCTGCCTTCAGCTTCTACTACGCCGATAACCTGGATTTGCTGGAAGCACTGGGAGCCGAGCTGGTGTTTTGGAGTCCCATGCGCGATCGCGCTTTACCAGACAACGTTCAAGGACTCTACTTCGGTGGTGGTTTCCCTGAAGTGTTCGCCGAACCATTAGCTGAGAACGAGTCTGCTCGTACGTCTGTGCGATCGGCAATCCGAGCTGGAATGCCAACCTACGCCGAATGTGGTGGCTTGATGTATCTATGCGAAAAAATCACCAATTTTGAAGGACAAGCGTTTCCCATGGTGGGAGTGTTGCCGACAACAGCCATCATGGGCAAGCGGTTAACGCTGGGTTATCGACACGCGATCGCCCTTCAAGACAGTTTGCTTTTAGACAAAGGCTCCACGATTCGAGGGCACGAATTTCATCGATCGCACCTCACTTTAGAATCGAACTCGCCCCTCTTTGCCTTACACTCCTTGCCTCACTCCTCACTGCCCAATGAAGGCTGGCATTCTCCTAACCTCCATGCCTCCTACCTCCATCTTCACTGGGGCGCAAGACCCGACATTCCTCAGCGCTTCTTAGAACGCTGTACTGCTGGTGCTGTGTTGTCTGGCGCTTGAACCACACTAAGGTTTAGTGACCCGCTATCCTGGGGTATAGTGGCTTGTCTAGAGCAAGGTTAAACGGGCGTATGGTCGGATCGGTAGAGCGAATTGAACAGGAACTTGCGATCTTAGACAAGGCGACTGGTGCGATCGCAGACGAGTTCTACAATGCTTACTCAAGCTACCTTGCGGTCTTGGGGCAGGCAGTGCGTCAGCAGTTAATTTTTGCCAGCTACCACGTTTGCACACAGGGCTATCCAGAATCGTTCTTAAAGTTGTCCTATAGTCAAAGACAGCAGTTACAGCAGCGCTTGCGGACGCTCTCGCAGCAGGTGCAGGAAGAGGTGGTAGCCCAACTACACGTTCCGGTTGTCATTGATGATTCAGACGTAGAGCCAGTCGTCCCATTGCCTGTTATGGATGAGCTAACGGCTTTAGATTCACTGCCCTCCACGCCACCGCCTGTTCCGGTTGTAGCGCCTGCACCGCCTTTAGCAGAACCACGATCGCTGACTCCAGTTGACATCGCACAGTGGCGCGAAGAATTAGAACATGCGATCGTGGCTGAACTGAAAACAGCCTCCCACGCGGCGAATCGACTGCTGCAACAAACCAACATCCTTCCCCCGAAGCTGCCCGAACCCGTCTTGGAAGCCGCCGCCAAGGCAGATCTCTCAGACGCTAGAGTCGGAACGCCCAATCTGCTCAATTTGTTAGTTGAAACGGGTAGCAAAACGGCTGAAAAAGACGATGACGACGAATCTCCTAAACACTCGGTCATGCACATCGTTGCCATCTGTCTACGACTTGCCGAAATTGAGTTTGCCGCGCCAACCGTGACAGCGGCCCGCAGCAAAATCCGTAGCCTCTTCGCCCAACTTAAGACCTTAGGGCGTGAGTATCAAAAAAAGCAGCGTGAACGATCGATCGCAGAAGCACAAGCCGCATGGCGATCGACCTGGACGGAAGACTAGAGGAAGAGAGAGTAGGGAGTAGGGAATTGGGAGTCGGGAGTAGGGAGTAGAAGATGAGTCATTCAGAACAAGAGCCAACGGCTCCCGAATCGCCAACACCCTCTACCCCTCACCCCTCACCCCTCACCCCTCACCCCTCACCCGACTGGATTCGCCTCCAAAAAGCGCTCTCTGTCGAAGCAGAACGTGGTTTCAATGATTTAGAAGGCAAACAGCATCGCTTTAGTGAGTTCATTAGCTTGACGTTAAGCCAGTCGCCTGCTCTGTTGCCTGCGATCGACCAGCATCGCTGGCAAGAACTGGGCAAACAATTTACCACCTATGCAGAACTATCCTTCTCCCAACGACAGCATTTAGTCGCCGATACGCGACGGTTTTTGCATCATGTCCGTCAAGTCTGTGAGGAGTCGGGGAAAGGAGAGGGGGGAGGCGTTGGGGCAGCATCGACAGGGACAGTGAAGGCTCCTAAAACGACTCCTCTGGTCGAAGCGAGTCGTGCTGTCACTCTTGATCAAGCGGTGACGTATCTGACGGGCATTGGGCCCAAAAATGCAGAGAAACTAGCTAAGTTAGGGCTGATCACGGTGCGGGATGTGCTTTTCTACTACCCGCGTGACCACCTTGACTATGCGCGTCAGGTCAACATTCGGGACTTAAAAGAAGGCGAAACGGTCACGCTGATGGGTACTGTAAAGCGCTGTACGTGCTTTTCCAGCCCACGTAATACCAAGCTGACAATTTTAGAGCTGCTCGTTCGCGATCACACCGGGCAGATTAAGCTGGGTCGGTTTTTTGCGGGTAGCCGCTATAGCAATCGCGGCTGGCAAGAGCAGCAGAAGCGGCTATATCCACCGGGAGCCACGATCGCTGCCTCTGGGCTGGTCAAAAAAAGCAAATTTGGCATGACGCTAGACAACCCCGACATCGAGGTTTTGCAGCATTCTGGTGATGCGATCGATTCCCTCACCGTGGGACGGGTCGTACCCATTTACCCGCTCACTGAAGGCGTAGACGCTGCACTGGTGCGACGAGTCGTGATTGCCGCACTTCCGGCTGTGAAGCAAATTCAGGAAGCGTTGCCAGAAAATTTGCGAGAGCAGTACGGGTTAGTGGGCATTCAGGAGGCGATCGCCCACATCCACTTTCCACCCGATGGTGCGGCTTTGGATCATGCACGTCGTCGCCTGGTGTTTGACGAATTCTTTTACCTGCAACTGGGCTTGCTCAAGCGTCGTCAGAGCCAACGTCAGATTCAGGCAAGCGCTGTAATGGCTCCTACAGGGCAACTGATCGACCAGTTCTACGAAAACCTGCCCTTTCAAATGACTAATGCCCAGGAGCGGGTGATCAACGATATTCTCAACGATTTACAAAAGCCAACGCCCATGAATCGTCTGGTACAGGGCGACGTGGGTTCTGGAAAGACGGTTGTGGCAGTCGTTGCCCTACTGGCGGCGATTCAGTCAGGCTATCAAACGGCGATGATGGCTCCCACTGAAGTGCTGGCAGAACAACACTATCGCAAGCTCGTCGGCTGGTTTAACCTGCTACATCTGCCTGTCGAGTTGCTGACAGGTTCCACAAAAGCTGCCAAGCGGCGCGAAATTCACGCCCAGCTACAAACAGGTGAATTGCCCTTGTTGGTGGGCACGCACGCGCTGATTCAAGACACGGTGAACTTTCAGCGGTTGGGACTGGTGGCGATCGACGAACAGCATCGCTTTGGCGTACAGCAACGGGCACGACTCCAGCAAAAGGGCGAACATCCCCATGTGCTCACTATGACCGCAACCCCCATTCCACGCACGCTGGCGCTCACCCTGCATGGCGATTTGGATGTGAGCCAAATTGATGAACTGCCGCCGGGACGCAAGGCAATTCAAACCACTGTGCTGGCAGGCAAGGAGCGGATGCAAGCGTATGACCTGATTCGCCGTGAGATTGCCCAGGGACGACAGGTGTATGTGGTGCTGCCGCTGGTAGAAGAGTCGGAAAAGCTGGATTTGAAGTCGGCGATCGACGAACATCACACACTGCAAGAAAGTGTCTTCCCCGAATTTACGGTGGGTCTGCTGCATGGACGCATGACTTCTGCTGAAAAAGATGAAGCCATCACTCGCTTCCGCGATAACGAAACGCAAATCCTTGTCTCTACAACGGTGGTAGAAGTGGGTGTCGATGTTCCCAATGCCACGGTAATGCTCATCGAACACGCCGATCGCTTCGGGCTTTCTCAACTCCACCAGCTACGGGGACGAGTCGGACGCGGTGGTTCTCAATCCTTCTGCCTACTGATGAGCAGTTCCAAAACCGAAACCGCACGCCAACGCCTGAAAGTGCTGGAACAATCCCAGGATGGCTTCTTTATCTCTGAAATGGATATGCGCTTTCGGGGTCCCGGTGCAGTGCTGGGTACTCGTCAATCCGGCTTGCCCGACTTCGCACTGGCAAGTTTGGTAGAGGATCAAGACGTGCTGGAACTGGCACGACAGGCAGCCGAAAAAGTAATGGCAAAAGACGGCCTGAGCCGCTGGACACTCATGCAGCAAGAGCTAGACTACCGCTATCGTCGCCTGATGGGAGGCGCAATTCTAACGTGATACCGACTCAGCTAGGATTTTAAGGAGGTAGGGATGGCTCAGTTTCAACTCTTTGATTCAGTGAAATTAATGGAGGTCGCGCTCCAAAGAACGTTCGGTACAATAATGATTAGCGGTCACTCAAATGACTCAAATGGATGCAATTAAAACCATCGGAACGCAGATTGTGCTCCCTGAAGAAACGTATCACGCGATCGAGGAGCGTGCTAAAGTGCGCGGCTGTTCGGTGAATGACGAAATCGTTGCATTGTTAAATACCTCGCTGACAGACGAAGCGGATGCACTGAAGTACGAAATTGATGCTTGGGAAGCTGCCAGTGATGAAGATTGGCTCCAAATGGAGACTACGCTGGCGAAGGAACTCTAAATGGCAAGAGGTGACATCCTGGTAGTCGGTTTGCCAGAATCAGACAAGCGGGAGGAAAAAGGCAATCGTCCTGCTATCGCGGTTCAAACAGATGCCGCCAATTCACCGATGTTGATGGTTATACCTGTTACCTCGTCGTTGCGAGCGCTGCGCTTTCCCTTTACAGTGCCAATTGAACCATCAGCCATGAATGGCTTAACTCTGTCTTCGGTCGCGATGGTTTTTCAGTTGCGGGCAATTGATAAAAAGCGCATCATCCGCAAGCTGGGTGAGCTAGAAGTGGAGTATCTCAAGCAAATTGATGCCGAAATTTGGCGGATGCTCAAACCCCAGGATTCATAGTTTCTTTCAAAGCGCTTTCAGCCCTCGTGTTCAATTTCAACGTGATACTGATTCATTGAGAATTTCTGAGAGGTAGGGATGGCTCATTTTCAACTCTTTGATTCAGTGAAGTTGACAGAAGCGATCGCGCTGTCTGAAGGAGCACTTGCACCCAAAGGCACACCGGGAGCTATTGTTGAAGTGCTAAAAGATGGCGAAGCCTACTTAGTAGAACTCTTTGGCGGCTGGGTAAAAAGCAATGAAAAAGGAAATTTTATCCCATCGACCCCAGACGAACCAGACGCATTTGTAGAAACGCTTGGCGTAGAACTGGCATATCCTCAACAGTTGCAGTTAGTAAAAGCAGCACAAGAAACGACAGGTATACGAGGACGATTAACTGCTGCTTTGAATGAGTTGCCAGAAGATTTGGTAGCAGAAGTTCGAGACTTTGCAGAATTCTTGAGACAGAAGCAGCAAAAGAAAGTTGAGTCTTTTAGGATCATCGACAATAATACCTAATCAGCTTTGTTTTGGTTCAAGTATATTTATGGATGTATAGTGAGAATCCTACGACACTAAGTACAGGTCAAGAAATGTAGAGCCTTTAGAACCTATGGAACTAGATTTTAACAATCCTGACCCTCTTGTTGCTACTGTAGCTCGCCTCTTTGCAGCGGAGGGAAGAGCTAAAGAAGTAGGTGCACTTGCAAATGCAGTACCAGAA
>JBGTJW010000510.1:0-16448 GCA_041744955.1 Stenomitos sp.
TCGCTGCTAACTCGCTCAAAACTGGCACCCCATCACCTCCTTACCCCATCACTCCATTACTCTGACCCCTCACTCCATCACCTCTTCCCCCCTCACCTCTTCCCTCCATTACTCCATTACTCCACCCCTCCCCCAATGCCCAAACAGCGCCTTGATCTCTTGCTTGTCGAACGTGACCTTTGCGATACGCGGCAGAAGGCGCAGCGGTTGATTCGGGCTGGAGAGGTGATGGTAAATCAACAGGTGGTGGATAAGCCGGGGACGGAGATTGATCTGCTGGCAAAGATTCAGGTGCGGCAACGATCGCCCTACGTTTCCAGGGGTGGCGAAAAGTTGGCGAAGGCGATCGCCCATTTCCCGATTGCAGTTGCCGGACGCATCTGTTTGGATGGCGGCATTTCGACGGGTGGCTTTACAGATTGTCTGTTGCAGGCTGGGGCACAGCACGTCTATGGAGTCGATGTTGGCTATGGGCAGGTTGCCTGGAGCATACGGCAGGATGCACGTGTGACGCTGCGAGAACGGACAAACTTACGTCATCTCACACCAGCAGATTTGTACGGCACCGATCGCCTCGCAGACCTGGGCGTGGTCGATGTCTCGTTTATTTCGCTGACGAAAGTGGTATCTGTCCTATGGCAACTGCTTCAACCGCCCCGCGAGGTTGTGCTGCTGGTCAAGCCACAATTTGAAGTGGGGCGCACCCTGGTGGGCAAAAATGGCGTGGTGCGCGATCCGCAGGATCAGGCAATGGCAATTTTGCAGGTTTTGCAAGCGGCTGAAGCGGTGGGTTGGCACTATCACGGTGTCACCTGGTCGCCGTTACTGGGTCCCGCTGGCAATATCGAGTATCTGCTGTGGTTAACGGATGCCGAACGATCGTTAGAGTTGCCTGCACCAGACGAGTCGCTGGAACCGAACATGGCGATCGCGCCTGAAGAAAATCATGTACCGTCTTCTGATCTAAAAGCCCTCAAACAAGTAACCCTCGCAGCCCAACAAACGTTAAACGCTTAGATCGACTTTATCCAAATTAGGCAGCGTAACACAGTAGGCTAGACCAGCAAGCCACCAAGGCTTTTGGTATTCTCACCCTATCGGTGGTTGAGCTAGAGAGCTGAAAAGTCCAGCAAACAGCCACATTGATCAGTTCTACTGAAATCGAAAACCCCATACTATAGCTATTGCCACAGAACTTAGGACATTGGGATCAAATGGTGTGTGGGGGCTTCGCCCCCAGCCAGAGGTTCTACCCCTGCACCCCGTCCTAACCAGTATGCCTACGGCTATAGCAAGTGGGTTGGACTCGTTTTGGACTGTGCTAGCCTCAAAAATTCGTACGACAGGCGTAATCTCGCAGGGTTCAAGACCCCAAAAGCCCGGTCTCGTCGTGGCACTGCTGCCGTCCCCGCAACGGTATAAGCCTCCCAAGATGATGAGTAGAAGTGATCAATCGCGCTCTGCCCCAACGCGCTTGCCGTCGCCCTTGTTCATCCACGCAACAAAACGGTTTACGCTATTTCATGCTTGATCGCTGAGAGCTTGATTTCGTAAGCGTTTAACGCCGATCGTGATACCAAATTACACGAATGAGTCTGCGCCCCGATCAGGTGTTCAATGCGATCGACGGCTTGAGCAGCCCCGTTTGAGTACGTTGGTTTGGTTCTGCGGCTGTCACGGCTTCTCTGTAGCAAGCTGCGGATCAGATCGATTGCGGCAGTGGCATTATTCACTGGGTAGCTTGTTTGCTGGGCGCGTTGCGCTTGGCGATCGTACAGTCGTTCTAAGGCAAACGTCACCAGAGGAACGTTCAGAGCGACGCATTCTGCAACCGTGTTGTAGCCTGCTCCACTCACAACCACATCGGCTACCTGCAAACAGTCCATTCCCGGATAGTGGTAGCCCCATAGCTCCGGTGGGCAAGTGGGGGGACAAAGCGGTGTCAAACAGCGAATTGATGCCATTGGCAATGCCTGGGCTAGCTGCTGGGTCAATCCTCCAAACCAATCTAGTTCGGAGGGTTGTCCTGCGGCACAGACAATCACTGTAGGAGTAGAAGTCAACCGCAGCAGCGATCGCGCCACGCTCCAGTCTGGTAGCTCGTTGGCGCTGCGAATCAACCAGCAATCTGTATGCTCCACGATGGGCAGATGAGCGAGGGGCACGCGATCGCCTTCGCCTGGTACCAGCACTGTATGGTAATGTACCGCTACAAAAGACGCGATCGCTTTTGCCTGGACATACTCAGGCTTGAGGTCGCGGTGAATCAGAATGCGGGGCAGACTGGCAGGCAGTTTCGGCAAAATCGTTGCCAGTTCGCCTGCTAATCCCCTGGGGAAGGTATCGACAATCAGACAGCCATAGTCCAATCGACCCAACGCATCCTGCACGTACTGGCACGCAACGGCCAAGCTCTCCTGTGGATGAATGGCGTTGATTTGGCAGTTGGCAGGAAGCAGCGATCGCGGAACATGGGCGAGATAGGGGCTATTCGTTAAAATTCTGACCGGACGGTGCTGGGCAGCAATGCGCCCTAAAGCCAACGCCCGCGTCAAATGACCCCAACCGCCGCCCAGGGCATAAATCAGCCAGGTGTTCTCACTCAACTTGCGCCCAAATCTTGCTCGAAATCGGCATCTGACTCATTGATCAGAGCGGCATTATCGGCATCAGTGAAGTTAACATTGCCCGACGCAGAACTGTAATAGCGACCGCGACTACTGTAGTAACTGTCTCCCCAGCAACCCTGACGGTAGCTACCGTAGCTTGGATAGTGCGAATAATCATCTAAAAAGGGGTATTTAGTTTGGCGACCACTGTCGCAATGGGGGCATCCATCTGAACTTGTCCGCCCACAACGACGTTTGAACAGAAACCCAACTTGATGATCGCAGCCTGTTTCACCGATGCTTGCTGCGACCCTGGTTTGAATTTGGATCGTGATCGAACCAATGCTCAAAGAGTCTCCGCTATTAAGAGCGCTGTCTGCCATCTCTACCGAATTTACTTGAAGAGAGCAACGCCGCTGCGCCGTTACCAAAAGTCGATGATTATCCTCGGCTATGAGGGCGTGGTAACTGGCGACTTGCGGATCGTCTAGCACTAGCTTGGTCACCGATCGCCCATACGCTACATTTGGTAGTAAGGATGGGTCACGTCCGATCGCGATCGGGGTTTCTAGCATCGACTGCTGAAATTGCCTGGTGACTGGATCGGTATAACTCAGTTGAAGTTGCAAGCTACTGTCCTCCTGACCGATTGACTGCATACGCCAGGGCTGCTTTCTGTTCGCGGCTTAGGTCCTCAAAGCCAAAGCAGGCAACCGCGATCGGCAAAAAATTTCCTTTGGTGTAAAGCACTGTTTTATCCTGGGCATTGCGTAGAGAAATTTTGTCGCCCTTGACTTTGACTTTATACAGAGATTGCTTGGTCGGCGTTTCAATTTCAAAGCCATAATCCCGCACTTTGATGCGGTAGAGCGGCTGATTGCTACCGCGTTCTAGCTTGTAATCGCCATCGGGCTGACGACGAAGAACATAAAGTTCCTGCGATTGATTCGCATTTTTTACTTTCCAGTAGTCGCGCTCTGGCACCACATACCCCAACACTTTATCGGCAGCATTTTTAATTTTTACTTTGCTGCGATCGTCTACATTTAAGCGGGCTAGTTCCTTGTTGCTAGCATCCACTAACTTAGCCCCATCTGGCATTAACTTCAGCGAGAATAGGTCGGCTCCATTTTCTCCTTTGAACTTAGTACTGCTACTTTGAGCCACAGCTTGAGAGGCTGGAGCGATCGCTGTGGGTGGGGCAGTCGTTTGTTGGGTCGGTTGACTACAGCCGGACAGTGTAATAAAGACGGTTAACAAGACCCAAGGAGCGGTTTTAAGCATCTGTTGCATTGCATGAAACATCAAATTAAGCTTCTTTTTTCTTAGAGAGTACTCGTGCCAGGTTCAAAATCTGATAAAGGCTGAGAAACATCATCGTCATCGTTGTATCCAACGCTTCGGTCAAATCCTGAGTCGGATTAGCTGCATCCGGCAGCAATTTAGCGGACAGCTTCATGCCCTTGTCGGTTAGTTTTAAATCGCGAAGGCTTGCGTTTACTGGTAGGTGGATTGCAGCTTCCGCATCCGGCTGTAATACGTTGATGGCACCATACTTGCGCCGCGAGTAAGACAAAACGATTTGCAGTTCCAAACCTTTAGACTTGGACTTAGATTTATATTTATTTTTGCCGCTGCTGCCTGTTTTCCAACCATACGCTGTTTGATAGCGCTCCACGATCGTCACCAGAAAGCGAGTTCCGTCTAAAAACTCTCCTCGTAAAGTAAACCAGGGATCGCGGAAGACATCCACTTTCCAACCCGAACGACTGGGGTGAGGTACCGTTTCGATTTTCTTCTGCTTCTCATTTGGCTGACTAAAAACAAGCTTTAAGCCATAGTTAGCGTTTTGCTCAACATCTCGATCGAGCATTTCAAACAGTTTTTGTGTGAATTCATAGCGGTGATTGACCAGATCAAGGCGACTATATCGGCTTCTGAGAACCCCCGCGACAATGGCGATCGACCCGCAAAGAATAACCAAAGGAATACCCAGGAAGGGAACGCTACTGATTAAAAAAAGCGAACCAAAGGCTCCAATGATCGAGCCGATGAGCAATTTATTAAGTTTTGCTTTTCGGGTTTCTGCCGTGCGATCGACCACTCTAATCTGGTCTAGATCGGCAATGAGTTGCTTTGCAGGAGCCGTTGTTTGATAGACCAAATCTTGGCGAAACGCTTGAAGATTAAGTGACATAGAATTGGATGCATGGAGGCTATTGGCGTTGTAACAGTTCTATGCTGAAAGCCAGGAGCTTTGTTATAAAAAGTTGTACGTTGATTCAGAATGCACCCTTCGCGACTCGCCTATCTTTCGTTTGATACGGTTCCGGCTCCTAAAGGTGCGGCGGTGCATATCTCGGCGTTTGCAGATGCTTTGGCGCAAGCCTTTGGTTCGTTGCAACTGGTAACGGTGTCGCCGTCAGCGATCGCCAGCCGATCGGTGGTGATGAATGCCCCAATCGTACACACAGCACTACCCGCGATCGGCGATACCCTAATCAATCGTGCTCTCTACTTCCGTGAGCAGTTGGGGCAATGGTTTTTGGGGCAGAGATTTGATGGCATCCAGATTCGCTCCATCTATGAAGGCTTTCCGATCGCGCTGCATAAAGCCGCTGTGTGCGATCGCCTGATTTTTGAAGTGAATGGGATGCCCTCGATCGAGCTAAAGTATCGCTATCCAGCCGTAGCGGACGATCGCGAACTGCTGCAAAAGTTGCTGACTCAGGAGCAAATCTGCCTGGACGCTGCCGATCTCATTCTCACACCCAGTCCCGTGACTCAGACGTATCTAGAAACACGGGGCGTACCTGCCGAGAAAATTCAGGTGATTCCTAATGGTGTTGACTTAGCGGTGTTTCGGTATCAGCCACCGCGTCCTGATGCAGCATTGCTCCACTTACGGATGCTTTATTTTGGTACGCTTTCTAGCTGGCAAGGCGTGACGCTGGCGGTGGAAGCACTGGGTCTTTACTGCCGCGATTTTTCCGGCGAGTTGACGGTGATTGCTCCTGGCAGACCGCAGAAAATTGCCGCCTTGTACAAGCTCGCCAGTAAGTTAGGCGTGCGCGATCGTTTGACCGTTTTACCACCCCTTGCTCAGGCAGACCTGTTAACGCAAATGCACCAGGCAGATGCGATCGTCGCGCCCTTGACGGCAAACGATCGTAACTTAGTACAAGGCTGCTGTCCCCTCAAACTACTGGAAGGTATGGCATCGGGTACGCCCGTGATCGTGAGTCAGCTTCCGGTTGTGGAGTCCATTGCTACCGATGGTATGCACGCTCTGCTAGTGCAACCCGGATCGGCAAAAGCCATCAAAGATGCCATGCTGCGGCTGCGAGTCGAGCCTGGACTGCGGCTCCAAATCGCTCAGCAAGCCCGTCAACGCATTGAACAGCACTATACCTGGGATAAGGCAGGTGAGGCATTAGTCAGGGCTTACGAAGGCTTGGGGTTCTGTGCCATCAACCGCGCCATTAACGGCTGAAGCGTCTGTTTCTCCTGCGCGAGAGACTGGTGCGATCGCACAAACTCGCTAGCGGCTTCACCAATGCGATCGCGCTCTGTTATGGGTAGTGACAAGCATTCCAGGACGGCTTCTCCCAGACGATGCAGTTGCGATCGGGGCAAGAGAAACCCAGTTTTTCCATGCTCCATGACTTCAGGAATGCCACCCGCATCGCTGGCAATGCAACAACAGCCACAAGCCATCGCCTCTAAGAGGGCATTGGGCAATCCTTCCCATAGTGAGGGCTGCAAATAAACATCACACACGCGCAGATGACGAGCCACGTCCGCCTGATCGGTTAGATGTCCGGTAATGATTAACCGCTGGGCAGCGTCGGGATGCTGCCGACTGAAGGACTGCAAAATGGTCTGATCTGAGGTTCGCACGTCTCCAATGATCAGCAGGCACGCAGCGTGGTCGGTTCGCACAGTGGTCAATGCCTGGAAAAGAAACTGCTGCCCTTTCTTTTCTCGCAGTTCTCCTGAAAAGCCCAACACAAGCTCATCAGCGGCGATGCCTAAAGACGATCGCAGCCGATCGCGATCGTCCCGCGAGCTTGCCGGAGCAAAAATAGCGCCATCAACCGCATTACTCAACACCGTAATTTCTTGCCGCCGACTCAACAACTTCACCTTGCGAGCCATATCCTGACTCACTGCGGTAACGAAGCTGGCACGCTCCAACGTCCACTGCAACCGTGCAAAATCGCCCGGTGGAAACAGCGCCCGATCGAAATCGTTGCCTCGCACACTGACTAAACTGGGAATCGATCGCGTTTCAGCAAACCAGGTGGCTACGAAACCGGCTGGAAACAAATAATGCCCCCATACGGCGCTGTACGGGTGAGTTTGATCTAACCAGTCCAGCAAATTCAGGGTATGCGGTAAGGTCATATCCCAATGACGGTAAAGCCCGATGCGATAAACCGCAGGCAAGCGCTTACTGATCTGCTGATCTGATTCAGGCGGCAGCACTTCACCCGGCTGCAAAAAGCGGCTCCATGTGATCACATCCACTGCAATTCCAAGATCACAAAGAGCAGTGACAATCCGATTGGCACTACTCGCCAACCCGCCAATATCGGGTGGAAAGCGCTCGGTAATAAAAAGCAACCGTTCCATAGTGGGATTTTCCGACTTTGGAAATAAGCATACGAGGGGTCGGGGGAGTAACGGCACAGTGAACTGACTCAAGGCTGTATGCCTGCCTTTGACGCTGATGCCACGCTACATCGCCCCTATAACTTTACCAGCCGAAACTGCTGAAGCAGTCCACTTTCTTGTCGTTTTGGCGACTGAATACTCCTACGCCGAAGGAGAAGACTGCGCCAACGGAGACGCAGGTTCTAAAATCCTTTCATTCGGGTAGTCTGCATCGGCGGACTTTGTTTTCGTAGTCGCGGTTTTAACCGCCAGGCACGTTTCAAACAACCGTTAAGAAACCTGCTATAGCTATCGCCGCAGAGCTTAGGACGTTGGGATCAAAGGGGGTGTGGGGGCTTCCGCCCCCAGCCAGGGGTTCTACCCCTGCACCCCGTCCTAAGCAGTATGGCTACGGATATACAAGCTGCTGCCTTGCATGAAGCATTGCTCTAACGTTACGCCGATCGCGGCATGGCTGAGGGAGTACGCCAGAGTTGCTCCAGGCGGCTGGCTGGCATAGTGAGATACAGCACATCGCCAGCGCTGAGGCACACCTTGAGCAACTCCCAGCCGTGAATCGTCTGGCTGTGGGTTTCCATGTAGAGCGGCACAAAATCAGCCGCGATCGCTGCTTCCTGCACCCGCCGACCACAGAAGGGATGACCCGGCGTAATCGTCGTTGCCAGCGCAACCCAGAGGCTATCGGCGGTCATACCATTGCCTAGAATGCGTCCACCGAGTGCGGCGGCGGCAAAGGCAGGGGCAACCAACTCTGCGGGGCTAAACACTGCGTCAAACTCAAACACCAGTTGCGCCATCCAGGCAAACTCTGGGTCTTGATAACGCACAACGACTGAGGTTGTGGGGTTGAGACTTTTGCCATTCAAGGCAATTTCTAAATTCACCGTATCGTTGCTAGTGACAGCTAGTAGCGCGTGTGCCTGTGCAAAATTCGCGGCTTTGAGAGCGGCTGGCAGCGTCGCATCGCCTTGAATCACAGGAATTTTCATTGCCCGGATAGTGGCGAGAAAGCGGCAATGGGGATCGTGCTCAATGACCACGACTTCATGCCCACAACGATGGAGGTGGCTCACAATCTGCACGCCTACGCCACCCAGCCCACAGACAACAAAGTGGTTGCGGTATGGAATCCGGGCGGCATCCCAAATGTGATCAAACCGGGTGCCCAGGACAAAATCATTCAGCAGTGCGTAAGAAATACCAATGATGGCTGCACCCACCAACATGGTAAGCACAGTAAAGAGCTTGAGATCGTCGGGAGCAGTCTCCAAGCCGATGTCGTTGCCGCCTGCTCCGGTGATGATGCCCACTGAGAAATAGAGCGCATCGATCGGATTGGTACGCAGCACAGAAGAAGTGTAAATGCCAGTGCTAATCAAAATCATCACCAGCAGCAGCAGCGTGCCTGCTAACAAGGCTCGACTGTGTGCCCGCAAATATTTCAGCCCCAGCGCCAGTTTTGCTAGTTTTTGCTTCAGGGAGCGTCGAGCCACCCGCACGCTCGGTTTGGTGCCAATTATCAGTCGATCGCCCGACTGGAGCCGAGCCCCCCGCAGCATCGCTGACACTAAATCCACCTTGCTATCAATGGGCAAGTAATAGATGAGCATTCGATCGCGGTCTTCCCACAGGTCACTGAGTTTGCGCCCCAACCAGGGATGTCCGTCTTTGATATGCTCTTCGTGAATCGGCCAGGTTTGATTGAACAAGTGCAACTGCCCGATCGCGGCGTTGCCCAATGCCGCAAACACAAAAATGGGTGCTGCCAGCGCCGCCACACTCATGCTGATGTGGTCGGGCAAGGTTGTATCCAGCCGATCGCCCAGACTAATGTTAAACAACCGATTGATAATGCGAATGCGAGGATTCAACACTCGCGCCTGCATCAAGATGGCTAGATTCAAACCATCATCGCTATCTGCCAGCACCAGCGTTTGCGCGTCCCGGATACCTGCCTGAATCAAGGTCGTGGCTGCCCGCAGATCGCCCACAACAATACCCTCCGGGTCACCCGCGATCGGTCGATTGTGAATGCCCACCACATACGCCCCCTGCTGTCTGAGCAAGCAGAGAATTTTGTACCCGGTCGCACCCAAGCCACAAACGATAATATGTGGTTTCATGCCTGAGACAGCCGATGCAGCATCGAACGATGAAAGAACAGTGCTTCATTCTCGATCGCACCTGACATCAGGACTGTAGCTGAAAACACCGTTACTATTAAGAAAGGTGAAGGGCGATGGGGTGGAGAGGTGATGGGGTGAAGAGGTGATGGGGTGGAAAGGTGATGGGGTGACAATGAATGATGTTAGAAGCGTTAGCTGACTGAAAATTGGTGACTGAAGACAACCTTTTACCTTCACCCTAATTACCCCCTCACCCTCCCACTCCTTCACCCTCCCACTCCTTCACCCTCCCACTCCTTCACCCTCCCACCCCTTCACTTTCCCACTCCTCACCCCTCACTCCTCACCCCTCACCTCACCTCCCCCCATGTCCTACTACGTTATTTACGACGGCAAGTGCAACCTGTGTACCACGCTTGTTCAACTGCTTGAGACGCTGGATCAGGGCGATCGGTTTCAATACGTTCCCATGCAGGATGAGCCAGCCCTCAGTGAGTTTGGCATTACGTCTACAGACTGTGAGCAAGGGATGATTTTGATCAATGCAGCGGCTCCAGAACAGCGCTGGCAGGGCAGTGACGCGGCTGAGGAAATTGGGCGACTGCTGCCGTTGGGTGATGTGTTTGTGTCTGCCTATCGGGCGCTGCCTGGAGTTAAGTGGACGGGCGATCGTGTCTACGCGCAAATCCGCGACAACCGCTATACGCTCTTTGGCAAACGCGATCGCACCTATCAACCGCGTTATCCGGCTGCCTGCGTGTCCGATCGCTGCCGCTTATAGGTTCATCGTGCCCAGTCAATCTTCTACGGCAACCACGGATATTGCCGGAAATCGGGCGATCGCTTTTCCAAAAAGGCTTGTTTGCCTTCTGAGCCTTCCTCGGTCATGTAGTAGAGCAGCGTGGCGTTTCCGGCTAGTTCTTGCAAGCCCGCCTGCCCATCACAATCGGCATTGAAGGCGGCTTTGAGGCAGCGAATGGCGATCGGGCTTTTTTCCAGAATTTCCTGCGCCCACTGAATACCCTCAGCTTCTAGCTGCTCCACTGGCACCACGCAGTTTACCAAGCCCATCTCTAGTGCCTGCGTTGCTGAATATTGGCGGCAGAGATACCAGATTTCCCGCGCCTTCTTCTGCCCCACGATGCGCGACAGATAACTGGCACCAAAGCCACCGTCAAAACTACCCACTTTGGGTCCCGTTTGCCCAAAAATAGCGTTATCGGCTGCAATGGTGAGGTCGCAGAGAATGTGGAGAACGTGACCACCGCCGATCGCATAACCTGCAACCAGCGCAATGATCACTTTGGGCATGGAGCGAATGAGCCGTTGTAAGTCCAGCACGTTTAGCCGGGGCACTCCATCCTCGCCCACGTAGCCTGCATGACCCCGTACGCTTTGATCGCCACCTGCACAAAACGCATACTTACCATCGGTATGAGGACCGGCACCTGTAAACAGCACTACCCCAATGCGCGAATCTTCACGAGCATTCGCAAAGGCATCGTAGAGTTCAAACACCGTTTTGGGGCGGAAGGCATTGCGCTTATGGGGACGGTTGATGGTGATTTTGGCAATCCCATCGGCTTTGTAATAGAGGATATCTTCGTAGGTTTTGGCAACTTGCCAGTCGATTTGCATGGGGAAAGGGGAAGAGAGGGGTGAGTTTTGAGTTAGGAGAGGAAGGGAGAGTTTTGAGTTTTAGCTATCAGCTATCAGCTTTTTTGTTGTCTGTGTCCTAACTTGTTCGCCTGACTGCTGACTGCTGACTGCTGACTGCTGACCGCTGACCGCCGACTGCTAGATACTGATTTTGGCAGCAAATGTACCCAGATGCTTCTGTCGCCATTGGGCATCGGCTTTGCGATCGGTGCTTAGCTCCAAAACGCGAATACCTGTGGTTGGCAATTCCTTTAAGCGCTGTTCTAGCTGTTGCCAGTTTGTGATGCGCTCATGCTCGACCCCATACGTGGCGCAGAGTTTGGCAAAGTCGATCGCTTGGGGTGTGGCAAAAAAAGACTCAAAGGCTGGATTGTTTTGAGCGATCGGCAGCATCTCGAAAATGCCGCCACCGTTGTTGTTGATCAGGACGATCGTCAGGTGCCCGACGAAGTGCTGGCGCAACAAAAAGCCGTTGGTATCATGCAAGAGCGCCAGATCGCCGGTGAGCATCACACTACTTTGCTGTCGATGGGCAATGCCCAAGGCGGTAGACAGCGTGCCGTCAATGCCATTTGCACCCCGATTGAAGCATGGCTGCACTCTGGAATTTCCTGGTGCCCAGAAAAACTCGACATCCCGCACAGGCATACTGCTGTTGATGAACAAGGGCGTTCCAGTCGGCAGCACTTGAGAAAGCAACCAGGCAGCTTTGCCCTCAAACAGCGCGTCTGTCTCACCCATCGTTTGGTCTACAGCCTGCCTGACTTGGGTTTCCACAACACGCCAGCGATCGAGGTAAGGGTTGGTCGTCTGGGTTTGTGGGGGCAGCGTCTGAAGGAAGGCGGCGATCGACAGCCGTAGATGGGTCGTTCTGCCATGCAGCGGGTCGAGGTTACGACCGTCAGGATCAATGATCCACAGACGCGGCTGAATCTTTTCTAACCAGGCGCGGAGCTGCTTGCTGGTCGGCATTCCACCCACGCAGAGCACAGCTTCAGGAGCCAGTTTTTCTGCCAGCGCAGGCGATCGCAGCATCAAGTCATAGGTTGTAATCAAATTGGGATTGAGGTCAGCGTAGTTTCGTAGCGGCGAAAGTCCTTCGGCAAGAACCGGATAGCCGAGGGTCTGGGAGAGTTGGGCGATCGCACGACAATAAGCTTCTGGCGCTTCGGGCTGTGCTACGCCTGCGATGATGATGCCTTGAGGAGAGAGGAGAGAGGAGAGAGGAGAGAGGGGTAAGCATTTTGAGTTAAGGTTGACGGCTGACGGCTGAATCCTTTCAACGCTTCCATCGGCTGCTTCATATGTGGAGCTAGAAACAGTGCCTCCTGACTCCTGAAGCGGAGTAACAGAAGCAAAGAAGGCTTCGGGGTTGAAGGTGGAGGCGATCGCTTGGGCAGGAGGTTGCGGGATGGGGGCAAGGGGGTCGCGGAAGGGCAGGTTGAGGTGAACGACTCCGGGAACGGGATACAATGCTTTTTCCCAGGCGTGGATGAGGGTTTGCCGGAGATAGGCGAGCATGGGTAGCTCTAGCGATGGCATTGCCAGTTCGGTTTGCCAGTGGGGAAAGGTGCCGTACAGCTTGTGCTGGTCGATCGCCTGTCCGGCATTACAATTGCGTAGTTCGGGCGGACGATCGGCCGTCAAGATGATCAAGGGCACACCGCTTTCTTTTGCCTCAATGACAGCCGGGTAAAAGTTTGCGCCTGCGGTGCCAGAGGTGCAGATCAGTACAACGGGACGATGGCTCTGACGGGCAATGCCGAGTGCAAAAAAGGAAGCCGATCGCTCGTCCAGCACGGGAATCGCTTCGATGTGGGGATGATTGGCGAAGGCGATTGCAAGGGGTGCCGATCGAGAACCGGGACAGACGATCGCGGTGGTCAGCCCTAACCGAGACAGCGTTTCCGCCAGAATCGAAGTCCAGATCAGGTTTGTGTTGGTGAAATCAATGGTCATGGGAACGTCGAGAGTAGGCAAATAGCCTAACGCATCATACGTCCGGGTCGATCCCTTGCGCTCTTAGCAATGCGGCTAACCGTTCTAATCGTTTAGGACTTACGTAAAGATCCCCGACTTCTACTATGGGATGAGCTTTACGGTTGAGTTTTAACCAGAAGTCGGGGATCTAAACGCTCTTAAACCAACGCCAAAGATCCCCGACTGCTACGAGGGAATGGGCTTTATGGCTGCGTTTTAATCAGAAGTCGGGGATCTAAACGCTCTTAAACCAATGCTTGCAAAAGCGCCTGAAGTTTTAGCTGCACTTCTGCTAGTTCCCGATCGGGGTCGGACCCTTCCACAATGCCTGCGCCTGCAAACAGTCGGGCAGTGCAGCCATCAATCAAAGCCGATCGAATGCCCACCGCAAACTCACCGTTGCCGTGATGGTCAATCCAGCCGATCGGTGCAGCGTAGAGCGATCGCTCAAAGGTTTCGTAGCGGCGAATGTAGTCACAGGCGATCGCGCGGGGCATTCCGGCAACGGCAGGCGTGGGATGGAGGGCTGCTACGACATCCAGCAGATGAGTTTCGGCAGGCACCGTGGCATAAATCGGTGTTTGCAGATGTTGAATGTTGGACAGTTGTAACAGGCGCAGGGACGACGATTGAGGACGTAAGCCTAATTGAGCAAGCTGTTGGCAGATAAACTGGCTTACAACCCGATGTTCGTGGCGTTCCTTGACGCTCTCTAAGAGGCATTTTGCCAGGGCAGCATCAGCGCTGGTGGTTTTGCCGCGAGGAGCCGAACCCGCTAACGCACCCGTTTTGAGCTGACCATCTCGCACGCTGACTAGCCGTTCTGGGCTGGCACCAATAAACTGCTGCCCCCGATCGTTGCTGGTGGAGAACAGATAGCAACCGGGATACAGCTTACGAAGATGATGCAGTGCCGCGATCGCATCAAACGGTAACGGCGAGGTGACATCCACCGCATGAGCCAGCACAATTTTGTGAAACGTTGCCTGCTGAATGTCGGTCAAAGCAGCCCGTATCGCTTGCTTAAAGTGTTGAGTCGTGGCAAGGTCATGCCGTGTCAGCAGGTCTTGATGCTCGATCGCAGGTGTGATTAATTCATACCGAATCGAGCGGATCGATTGCCACGTTTGCCAGAGTTGATCCACCGTTTCTTCTAAATTTGTCGCGGCACCAAGTACGACATTCGCTACCACCAAACAATGCGATCCGTTTCTAGAAATTTGCCACTCTGGTAAAAAGATAGTTGCCGCTGGAAACGCTGGTTTACGATCAGCATTCTGATCAAAAAAGGTGAAGCTACAGAAAAAATGGGGACCCGCTAACGGTAAGTGAGCCTGACCACAAATGGCAGTGTGAGCCAGAGTGGAGCGGATAAACTGCTGGGCAGCCGTGAAGCGCTCTGCACCATTAACCGTTAACCTGGCAGCCGAGCCGATCGCGGCGATCGCCACTCCTTCCTGCGGCTCCACCTCTTGCCCAAACGCTCGTTTTTCCATATAGAAATTGAGCTGCCCTGGTTCTGCAAGGGCTTGAAAGACAACCAACGGATCAACCGTAGGCATTGCCATCGAAAGGCTCACAATCTGCGGCTGGCTTCTCTCTTCTGAAATCTGTTTGTATCGACTCAGAAAATGATGTAATTCTCTACGAGTTTGAAACAGATGAGTGCTGCGAGGGGTAACGGTCATGGGGAGGAAAGAGGGAGTGGGGAGTAGGGAGTGGGGAGTAGGGAGAGCTTCTGGTTTGCGGCTCCTGGCTTCTGACTCCTTGATTCTGACCCCTCACCCCTCACTCCTCACCCAAAATATTGCGAATCTTAAAGTCTGGACGGTCTATCAGGGTTGTCCGATCCACTCGATCGTAGAATGGGTGAGCTTCTGAGAACTGCACTCAACTTTTGATATTTGCAAAAAATGACCACAAGAACGGTTAATTATTCAGCAAATGCTTTAAAAACTGCGCCAGCCATCCGCAAAAAGTTGTGGCTAGCAGCGATTAAGCCACCGATGTACAGCGTAGCAATCATGCCGATTATGGTGGGCACCGCGATCGCCATTGCCGAGACCAGAACGTTGCAGACAGGCATTTTTGCCATCTTTGTCTTTGCTGCCATTCTCATCCTTGCCTGGGAGAACCTCGCCAACGATGTCTTTGACTCAGAGACAGGCGTTGACGTGAACAAAGCGCACTCGCTGGTAAACCTGACCGCCAACAAATCGTTGATTTTTTGGTTGGGAAATTTGTGCCTTGCTACTGGGCTGTTTGGCATTGGCGCGATCGCTGCCATCCAGCGCGATCTAACCGTGGTTGGCATTATTCTGGTTTGCTGCGTGCTGGGCTACATCTACCAGGGACCGCCCTTTCGCCTCAGTTACCAGGGATGGGGGGAAATTCTTTGCTTTTTCGCCTTTGGGCCCCTAGCGTTTGCAGCCGCGTATTACAGTCAAACGCAAGCCTGGTCGGGTACGAATCTGGCGGCTTCGGCGATCGTGGGCGTTTCCACCAGCCTGATTCTCTTTTGCTCCCATTTTCATCAAGAAGCAGATGATGCCGCTGTGGGTAAGCGATCGCCGATCGTCCGTTTGGGCACGAAACGCGCCGCGCAGCTACTACCCTGGCTCTGTGGCAGCATTTTTGCGCTGACGGCTATCTGCGTGTGGCTAGGCGTGTTTCCGGTGACGACGCTGCTGGTGTTTGCCAGTCTGCCGATCGCGCTCAAACTCTGCAAACACGTTGGCACCAACCACAACAAGCCAGAGAAAGTGAGCAATTGCAAGTTCATTGCCGTCGCCCTGCATTTCTGGAGCGGTATTTTTCTAGGTCTGGGCTTTGTTCTCCCACAACTGCTGGGGCTTGGAGCGGTCTTGCCAACGTAAATGCTTTACCAGTGGGACTTTCGCTCCTATCGACGGCGCTTCAAGCAAGCGTTGCAGACTAGCCACGGTAGCTGGGCAGTGCGAGAAGGCGTGCTTCTGCGGTTGGTCGATCGTGCTGGCAACATTGGCTGGGGCGAAATTGCGCCGCTTCCCTGGTTTGGTTCCGAAACCCTTGAGCAGGCATGGGCGTTTTGTCACCACCTGCCAGCCGTACTGACAGACGACCTTATTTTCGCTGTGCCCGACACGCTGCCAGCCTGCCAGTTTGCCTTTGAATCGGCGTGGGAATATCTGCAAGAATCGGCGATCGGTCAGGCAGCCTCGCAGCGATACCGAGACGCAGCGAATCAAGCAACGTTTGTCACTGCAAGCTCGTCTCTCCGACCTCAGAACTCGGCGATTGCAGTTCAAAGCTCGACACTTCAGTCTCAAGACCCAAGACCGAACAGTCGCTCTACCGCCCCACACCCCACAACCCACAACCCCCAACCCACCCCACCCAACCACGCCCACCAGCCCCC
>JBGTJW010000511.1:0-5111 GCA_041744955.1 Stenomitos sp.
TTACGTTGTGAAATGCCACCGGATTCATAGGCATCAACAACTTTTTGACGCAAGTCTAGTGAGTAAGGTTTCATAGGGGTTATGAACTGAAAGCACAAAACTATGTGAATTGTACTGCATCAGGCTGATAACCGCTATATACCGTGAAGAAGGTAAAGCAGACGACCAGCAACAATGCTAAAAACTTTGAAAATTGCAACTTTACTTTGAACATTGGAATTTAAGTATCTCAACTTTGATCTACGATCGCGCCAAAAATCCAATCCATATTGCGGCTGAATTCTCCTGCTATCCTACTTTTCTATGAGTGATAAAAATATATCAACCTTATGCTTTTATGCAAAGTTATCGCCCTTCTATTTTCCGAATCTAAGCAAAAAGAGACTTGCTATGCTCTAGCTGTGCGATCGCCAGCCACCTGACCACAACTTCTCTCGCTGTGACTCTGAAGGCATCTATAATAGGTCGATCGTTTCCGATCAAGCCCTCAATGTTAACACGCTGGCGTGTAAAATGTCTAGTCGAGATGGAAAACAAGGTGGCAGTAAATATCAACCGTTATTAGACGCATTACGCCAGAGCGATCGCACACACGTCACGTTGACCTTTGCCGAAATCGAAGCCTTACTGGGTGGAGCCTTGCCGACCTCTGCTCGCAGCAAACGTGGTTGGTGGAGCAACCGCAGCAAAGGCGCACTGCAAGCCACTGCCTGGATGTCGGCAGGGTATCTAGTTGAGGCGATCGATCTGGAGGGCGAACAGGTGACCTTTACCAAACCACCTGCTGTCTACCGCGTGCAGTCCATCAACGACACCTTGCAGTGGAACAGTGAGTTAATCCGTGCGTTGCGGTTGCACATGGGGCTGAATCAGTCAGACATGGCGAAAGAACTAGGCGTGCGACAACAAACGGTGAGTGAGTGGGAAAAAGGCGTTTACATTCCGACCCGCGCCAGTTCCAAACATTTAACATTGGTGGCAGAGAAAGCAGCGTTTCGCTATGAAGTTTATTAAGCTGGCTGTGGCAGCACGTTGCAACGCAGTCAGCGATCGCGTTTTGAGAAGGATTTTGCAACGGAGTAAAGCAGTGCAGCGTCAGCAAGTGAAAGGAGCTTGAAGTAGGTTAAAAGTAAAGGTATTAGGACTTACGTGCAAGGTGTTTAGATCCCCGACTTCTGGCTGAAACTCAGCTATAAAGGCTAGTCCCATCGTAGAAGTCGGGAATCTTTGCATCAGTCCTAGGTATACAGCACCGATCGCACGTCAAGCTCAATCACACGTTGCTTTCATAGGCTTTTCGGCTGAGGCACTACACCTGATTAGCTTGCACTGAAGCTGTAGATCAGACGATTGGTACGGCATCAGCGATCGCGTTTAAACTAGAAACATACTCCTGACTGAAAAACTTCCAGAATGCAAGTTCTCTTTAAAGTCATCCGCCAAGACCAAACCGCTGCGCCGAGAGTGGAAACCTTTACACTCGACGTTGATCCAGGCAGCACGATTTTGGACTGCTTAAACCGCATCAAATGGGAGCAGGACGGCACACTGGCATATCGCAAAAATTGCCGTAACACGATTTGCGGCAGTTGTTCTATTCGCATTAACGGTCGCTCGGCGTTGGCGTGCAAAGAGAATGTCGGCAGCGAACTGGCGCGTCTTCAGCAGTCAATGCCGTCTCAGGCAGGCGAGACCACACAGCATACGGCTGAGATGCCCACTATTACCCTGGCACCGATGGGCAATATGCCCGTCATCAAAGATCTGGTAGTGGATATGCAAAGCTTTTGGTCTAACTTGAAAGCGATCGATCCTTACGTCAGCACTGCCGCACGACAGATACCAGAGCGCGAGTTTTTGCAGACTCCAGAAGAACGCGCCAAACTGAACCAGACAGGCAATTGCATTCTTTGTGGTGCTTGTTATTCCGAGTGCAATGCCTATGAGGTCAATCCCAACTTTGTTGGACCCCATGCCCTGGCAAAAGCCTATCGCATGGTGGCTGACTCTCGTGATGATCAAACCGAAGCGCGACTGGAAAAATATAACCAGGGCACAGACGGTGTTTGGGGCTGTACTCGCTGTTACTTCTGCAACTCGGTTTGCCCAATGGAAGTTGCGCCGCTGGATCAGATCAGCAAGATCAAAGGCGAAATTTTAGACCGCAAGGGCGCTCAGTCTAGCCGCATTATTCGTCATCGCAAAACGCTGATTGAACTGGTCAAGCAAGGAGGCTGGATCGATGAACGCCTCTTTGGTCTAAAAGTGGTGGGTAACTCCTTCCGTGATCTCAAAGGGTTAGCAAGCTTAAGTCCGTTAGGGCTACGGATGCTTGTAAAAGGCAAGTTTCCCCTCGGCTTCGAGCCATCCGAAGGCGCTTCTACCGTCCGATCGCTCATTGATTCGGTACAAGCGCTGGAAGCATCCCAGGTGCAGCTTGAAACCCTTGCAGAGACACCAGAGCCAGTCGGTGGTTAAAGCCTGTAGGTCGCAAGACTATCAGTTGCTAAAACGTGATAGCCGCTAGCGAAAATCTGTCAGCGGCTCTAACGGTTTGCCGTCACGATCGTACAGCAGAATATCCCACTGACCATCAGCGCTGGATTCAAAAGCGATCGTCTTGCCATCAGCGGTAATGGTGGGATTGCGAACCTCTGCCTTCAGGTTTTCCGTCAAGTTACGCAACTGCCGTGTGTCGCGATCGTAGAGATAAATGCCGGAGCGCCCCTCACGAGAACCAGCAAACACAATCAAGCGACCGTTCTCCGAAATACCAGGGCTGGAAACGAGCAGATCGATCGCATTCAATCCTGGCAAATCCACCAAACTATGGACAACCGTATCATAAAGATACAAATTCTGACTGCCATTACGATCGGACACAAAGACAATGTATCGCCCTGAGACGCGCGGCTGTAGATCGGCGAAACTACTGTTGAGACTACGACCACCTGGATCAAACGGAAAATTGACTAGTTGGGAACCACAGCCACTCAAGACGGTGGCAAGACAGAGCATAAGCGAGAGACGGCACTGCACGAATGAATGAGGGATGAAGGATAAAATATAAGGAATGAAGCGTTTTGAGTTTTGAGTTTAGTCCTAGCCTCCTTGTCTTCGCTGCGCCCTTACATCTCCTGCCCTCTGTGCTTCCTTTACTTCATACGCCTGCTAAGGAAACGCTTGCGATCGCCGCCCATCGGGTATATCGGATTCTACATTCGGACCTCGATCCATCACTTCAATGTCCCACTGCCCTCGACCGCCTGTTTCAAAGGCAATATAACGACCATCAGGGCTAATGCTGGGGTTACGAAACCAGCCGCGATAGTGGGCAGTCAATACCTGCGGTTGCTGGAGTACGCGATCGTACAGTTCGATTTCAGGACGAACGCTATCGCTAGCAATATAAACGATGTAGCGTCCCGTATAGCTCAAACTAGGCGATTCTGAGATCGCGTCGCTCCGATTCAAGCGAGGCAACGACACAACCTGCCGCTGCTTCAAGTCATACAGTAAAATACCACGATTGCCGCTACGGTTTGAAACAAACGCCAAAAAGCGACCATCACCACTAAGGGCTGGTTGCTCATCGTTATAGCGACTGTCAAACTCAGCAGAAATGGTTGGAGGGCTGTCTTCCTGACTGCAAGATCCTAGCAGTAGACCGATGAGGCTTAAAGACACACTTGCAGTGCGCCAAGCCCAGCCCTTTCGCTCAACAGTACGGCTCACCCTTGCGGTAGCCTCAAGGGGCTTACCCAAGCTTGCCAGTCCTCACGTACACTACTCTAAAAACGTCTCCAGTTCAGAGGCTAACCTTTACTTGAAGGGTGAAAGACTGCCGTTTCAGCAGCCTTAGCCCTTCAAAAATCTTTGACACGACCGTTAGTAGTTACCCCAGTTATCCTCTTCATCGACATCGACCGGGCGGTAATCAACATACTCTGAGGAAGACGAACCATTCCTTGCATCCCGTCGATCGCGGGGCGAAACATCGTCAGCAGCAGGACGAGAGCGTCTGGGTCGAAATGCCGATGTTGGCGGCTGGTTACCTGAGCGCGAAGGAGAGGTGCTGCGGCTACGAGCGGGTCTATCATCCCAAAGGTCTGAGTCTTCACGGCTGCTAGGTGCATCGATCGACGCATCCGTTGAACGAGGGCGGCGCTTGCGAGTGCGATCGCCTGCACCAGTACCTAGACGAGCTTCGCCAGTACGACTGGTCGAACGACGGCGCGACTCTTCTTCGTATTCATCACGCTCAGAGCGCACATCACGAGAACCCCGAATACGTCGAGCAGCGGGACGGTCTTCGTAGGGATTCAACTCTTCCAGATCGGCTCGGTAGACCCGACTTACTGGACGCTCATCGTCAACGATTGGCGTGTTCCGCTTTGCCTGTTCTGTAGCAGCGCCACGCAAACGGATGCTTTCATAAGCGAAGAAAATGGCTGTACCCGCCAGCAAGAACTGGTTGAACTGCAAGATCGGGTCAAGTCGCCAGCCTTGAAAGAAGAGAATGCCACCACAAAGAAGTGCGATCGCAGCGAAGAAAATATCATGATCGCGAGCAAGACGGGGACGCAGCGATCGCAGCGCATACAGACCAGCACCAGAGGCTGCCAGCGCAATGCCCACAAAACTTGCCCAATTCAGTGAGGCGTTTACCATCGCATCCCTTCTCCTAAGTACATCCTATGTTAACGACTGATGCCCAAAATCTCCAACAAACCTGGGTAAGAAAGAGAGCTTCATACAGAATACTCCCAACCAGAGCCAGCAGCAAAAAGGAATGGCTGACACAAAACCAGGTGTCTAGCGTCACACGGCAAGTAAGGAACTGATGCCGCTGAAACGTCTTCCCACATTCAGGCTAACCCAAATTCTATAGCCTGGTCTGTAACGCTAGCTGGTGCGATCGCAGCCTTTAGCCAGTAACACTCAGGCAAAGAGCAAAAGCAAAACCCTGAAATCGCCTTCTCAAACAGATGATGAGTTCTGTTGCAAGACAACTCAGGGCTTCGCTTCTTTGCAGCTTCGCTCGGCATGAAGTCAAACGAACAGCATACAACTGATAAGTGCCTTTGACGGATGCCTTTGAGCAATGCCTT
>JBGTJW010000512.1:0-9670 GCA_041744955.1 Stenomitos sp.
GGCGAGGGATGTTCTGACATTACAGATCATTCAGGTTTTCTCTGCTTCGCCTTTGCATAGCAGTGGAGAAAAAATGGTCGTTAAGAGCAAGCCGCTGCCAGGTATCAGCAGGTTTGCCGGAAGTATGGAATTTAGTGAATAAGTGACCTATGACACATAAATCAAGTGTTCCACATCAATCTTTTTAGAGAGGAAAAACACACTTTAACTGAGGGATGTGTCACCTGTCGAACGGGTTAGAACTGGCACGATAAGGACATCGAGCTAAACAGCTCTTCCCATCATCACAAAGAACAGCCCCATGAAAACCACAAACCCCCTCACAACCCCCGCAACTTCCGCCGCTCCTACCGTTTCTATGACCGAGCAAAAGCCTCCCAAAGGATTGTTCCTCAGTTGGCAGATTGTCGATGGAAAGTTGACCTCTACCTGGCTTCAGCATCCTGATTAAACCTAGCCGTTGCGTGGTGCTTGGTCTGAAAGTAGCAAAACTGCATCCAAGTGCCGTGCAATATCCAAAACTTCTTCTCTACATAAGGTTGCTCACTTAAACCTCTTCTTTTTGTGCATCCTTCGCCACTTGCCCTGGCTGCGGTAAAGCCTTTCATATAAAACGCTACTGATTACAAAAAACTAACCAAAGCCCTTTCAAGTATGGGTTATAGCTTACAAGACAAGCGAAGATCGCTTTGCGTGGATAGTGCTGAAGGAGCCAAGCTCAGAGGCTAGACAGCTTTAGCATTTTCTAGAAGCAGTTCAGCCGTTTCAGCGACAACGCGTGGATGCTGCCAATATTTGTTATGAACACGAATAGGATTATCATCAGTATCCACCTGAATTTCCCGAATTGCTGTTGTCGCGTCGTAGAGTCGTCGGGTGCCATAACCTAGAATGTCGTCTACATCGTAGAACAGATTCCATTTAATTTTTTGGGCTTCGACAATGCCAATATCGGCAGCTTCAAGCGGTTCTTGATTGGCAAAACGGTCTACCATCTTTTGCCTCCGCATCATTAAAATAGCCAACTGAGAAGCAGTACTAGTGAGTGAACCTAATTTCAGTTCGCCTTTGCCAGCCTTTCCTCGCCATAGCTCGAAGCGATCGATATCTTTTTGTTCTCCCTGCGTATAAAAACCGGGCGTGTGGTTGGGAGCAAACAAGCCATATAGGAAGTCATGGGAGAGCGTTACGCCCAAGCTTTGAGCAATCAGGTGAATCCGAACATCAGGCTGATCGAGGTAGCGATCTAACTGAACTAAAACCTGGCCGTAAACCGCTGTTCTGATGTATTTTTCGCCCTCAGCAGACGAGTAATAAATTACATCCCCCAAACCTTGAATGAAAAGCTGTTCGCGCAGAGTGGCAATCACGTTTCGCACAACGGGGCTGAACCAGGGAAAGTCTGCCTCTCCAGTCCTAAATAAGTCCATTGTTATGTTGTTGGGATCAGGATCTTTAAAAAGTTGACTGTAGGCAATTTTTTGATTGATAAAATTTTGCGCACGAGTCAACTTGTGGTCAGGCTGAAGTTCCTTGGAAGGGACGGAATCGTAACCAGGTAACTCATGTCCCCATTCAACGGTGATCGGCTTGTCTGGAAAAAGGTTGAGAAGCTGGGGTTCTTTGTCAGTTAACCTTTGCCAGAGTTCGCGATACTCGTTGCTATGGTCTAACGGTTCTGGATTAGGAGTAATGCCGTGAATCATCACGAGGACATTAACTGGAGGCATATTGTTCGCTCAGTAGAAGTTGCGGTGGTATTAAATCCTTCTACAAGAGCAATTAACCAGTTTCAGAAAAGATTGAAGCTGCTAGGTAAAATTGCTTGAGCTATGTATATAAAACAACCTGGTCCTAGTAGGCATTGAGCCGAGATCCGTGTAATTTTGGATCATATGGGTGCTAAAGCTCTGTTGCACATACCTTTCAGCGTTGGACACAAAACCTGGCTAATTTTGCTGGATAGTGGGGCGGAAATGAGCAGTAAAACAGAAAGTCATGTCAAGTCTGTGATGCAGATACATGAAGCTTTCTAACGCATAAACTAACCCTCTTGTATCGCACAGATGTAGCGCCGCCTCGTGAGGCGTACTCCTCAAGGTAGAGGCTCTAATTTAGGTAAATCTAGGCAGCCTGAGTGCGCGAGTCCAAAGGTCGTTAAACTAGAGCGATGAAGGTTGGAATTGGTCAAGCCGCAGCAGAGTTAGGAGTTTCGCGAGATACCCTGCGCCGTTGGGAAGCAGCGGGAAAGATTACCGTTGAGCGCATCCCCTCAGGTCATCGTCGTTACGACCTGTCCCAACTGCGAGGCTTGGTGCCTCATCAAACCGCATCTGACCGCGTCACAATCGCCTACGCCCGCGTTTCCCACCAAAAGCAAAAGCAAGACTTGAAGCAGCAGGTCAGGCAGCTTGACACCTTTTGTAGTGAACACGGCTGGGACTTTGAACTGATTCAAGATGTGGGTTCGGGGGTGAATTACCGCAATAGTGGCCTACGCAAACTGATTCAGCGCATTTGCGATGGCAATGTCGCACGGCTTGTGATGACAAACCGTGACCGGCTCCTCCGCTTCGGTGTGGATTTAGTTTTTGCGCTGTGTGAAAACTTTCAAACTCAAGTGATCATTATGAACATTAACTCCTTAGAAGACTTTGAGGATGAGATTGCTGAAGATATTCTCGAAATCATTACGGTGTTCTCGGCTCGACTCTATGGCACGCGGCACGAAAAGAATCAGAAGATTATTGACCGACTGATGGATATTGCCAGGGAGCTTGCTCAGTAGCAGCTGGGGTACCATTACCGCGACCAGCAAGTAGGCATTGCCTAGATCTGCATAGCTATTTGACAGAATTTGCAAGTTAATTCAAGGGATAGAGGGTAGTCAGCAGTCGCGGTTGATAGCGTTGAAGCGTCAACCAACGACGAGGAAACTCCGATGAACTTACTGACCTGGATTGTTTTAGGACTCATTGCGGGCGCGATCGCCAAAGCGGTTGACCCTGCTGCACGCGGCAGTGGTCTGCTCGGCACGCTTTTGTTAGGCATTATTGGTGCCTTTGTGGGTGGCACCCTAGCCACGCTCTTGACCACGGGACAACTTGCCTTCACCGCAGTCACTCTCAGCATACCGGGCGTGGTTGTCGCTGTGCTGGGCGCGATCCTGGCTGTGTTTATTTGGCATCGAGTGGCTGCCAAAGTCTAAGCCGCACTAGGCTTCACTTACTGGTTGCTGTCTGTCTATGTGTTCTGTTGTGTGGGGAGGAATGGTGCATGGCACTCTATCGAATCAACGACTTTGATCCCGACTACCGCCGCCGTCTCGGTACTCAAGCAATTATGGGCTATCAGCTTTGCACCGATGACCGCAACCTTGGTTCGGTCGATGATTTGTTGGTTGATGCCTCTGGTCAGTACCGCTATCTGGTCATCCACCCAGGTGGTTGGCTTTTTGGTAAGCAAGTGCTGCTGCCCATCGGTCAAGCTTGGATCGATACCAGTACCCGGCAAGTTTTTGTGTCTAACTTGACCCGGGAGCAGGTAAAGGCGCTGCCAGCGTTTACAGACACCACGATCATTGATGCCGACTACGAAGCCCGGGTCAGCAACGTTTACCGTCGTCGGTGGCAAAACGCTTTAGTGCTATTGCCGATGGAAGAGGCGATAGAGTAGTGCGCCTGCCTCTCAAAACTCCTCGCACAGTCAACGCCTTGAGACCAGCCTTCATTGGTCTTGAGGCGTTGACTGTGCAGCGGTGCTGACTTCTCCGGGGGCAACCTTAGCGAGGCTAATCTTAGCAGTGCTAAAAAACTAACAGACATCTAATTAAAAGCTGCAAAACTATGCCATACACAATTGCCGCCAGGGAGCCAACTCAAGCCCGATCTCGATTGCAAGAACTTGAACTGTAGCAGTCAAATGCACAAACATCTGGACATCTAACCCAAACATCGCCCGCTGCCGTCGCCGGGTCTTGCATGAAGGTATCTGCCAGTCGTCGCCGGGTTTGAATGCCCCAAGCTAGCTTGCACACGTGCAACGGCGCACCCCAATCCATTGAGTGACTCGCGTGAGAATGGCGCAACCAGTGCGGGGATACCCCTTCAATCCCAACACGATCGCCCGCTGCCCTCACGATGCGAAAAACTTGTGACGGCTCCAGGCTGCCACCTTTCTGACTAGTAAATGTCGGGTCATTGAAAGCTGCTACCGGGTACCGGACTGATCCAAGGGTTACCTGATTCAACCTGGTAGATTTTGAGATCGAGGTGTTCAACGCCAACCATCAGGAGCAAAGCGAGGCACTCAAACCTGTACGCTATAAAACGTTAACAAGTCAGGAGCGCCTCCCCACTGAAGACAGCTACTCACCGTCCCTTCGACGGCTGGTCCTTAGACGAGCGATCCCCTCAAGTCATCGACTCCTTGCTCCCACTCGGAGAATGGCTTTACCGCTATTACTTTCGGGTCACAACTGACGGTTGGCATCACTTACCGGCGGCTGGCAGCATGTTGATTGTCGGCTCCCATAACGGCGGCATGATCGCGCCAGATACCCTAATGTTTATGGTCGATTGGTTCCGCAAGTTCGGTTCAGCGCGTCCGGTTTATGGGCTGATGCATCCCAACGTTTGGCTGATGCCTGGCTACGCGCGGCTGACTGTCGAGCTGGGAGCAGTGCAGGCTCACCCTAAGATGGCGAGTGCGGCTCTGAGGCGAGGGGCAGCGGTCTTAGTCTACCCCGGTGGAGCTGAAGACCTGTGGCGACTCCACAAGGAGCGGCATCGCATTCACTTTGCGGGCCGTAAAGGATTCGTCAAGTTGGCGCTGCGGGAGGGGGTGCCAATCGTCCCTGCGATCTCGAACGGGGCGCATGATACCTTGATCGTTTTAGCTGATTACTATCAAGCGCTGCGGCAGCTCCACGAGTGGGGAATGCCTTGGTTGTTTGGCTTAGACCCGATCGTGTTTCCGATTTATTTAGGGCTGCCTTGGGGGTTGGCGATTGGACCCTTGCCGAACATTCCGCTGCCTGTCCCCATTCAGACTCGCCTTTGTGCCCCGATCTGGTTTGAGCGATCTGGTCGGGCGGCAGCGCTTGATCGTGATTATGTGGATGCTTGCTATGAGCAAGTGGTGATGCAGATGCAGTTGGAGCTAGACCGGTTAGTGAAAGAGCAAAGTGGCATTAACTGGGGTTGAGCCGACAACAAGGCCCAAAGGTGCAAGTACAGCTTTTACTGGCGCTTCTTTTGACACTTGGACAGCTTTTGGACTCAATGCTCCAACTGACACATGTTTGAAAGGTCGATTCCTTTGTTGAAAAAACCTCTAGAACCCTCTTATTAGATTTTTCTTACAGTTACCTACTCGGCACCAATGGGTGGGCTTTTTATGGCAACCGCCTTTCTGCATGGGCTGAAACAGAAGAGGTGAGCCCTGCTAAACCTCCCTAAATATTTATTATGGCGTTCAAGCTTATTTATTAAAGTTAGCCATCAAAACTATACGGGGTGATGCCAATCTCACCCATGCGAGTGATCGCCGCGTTTCCTAGCATTCCCATTGACCTATCAGTCTTGCCCAGGGTGATCAGAAGCAGAATTAGAACGTTGCAGGAATGCGTTTATCATTGTTAATTTTGTGTAAAAGCAAGCTTCTAGAGCCGATTAACTGCCCTCAATGGGATGGAGTCGAAGTGATCAAACACGGCACCACTCCGGATGGCAAACAGCGCTACTTTTGTCAAAACTCGGGGTTAAGTGAGTAATCGTACAGAAACTTACGTTAAGGCTGTATGCCTGGCAGGATGGGGTTAAATGAGTAGTCGTACAGAAAATCACGCTAAGGCGCGTTCATCAAGCCTGATTGCACCCCAATTAGGCATTGAGTTGAACTCAATGCCGTAACCATCAATATTCAGTCAAAAGCAATCGTCGTTGTTCTGGGGAAAGCTGAGATAGCATTTTTTTTAGGTATTTCAAATCAATCTCTGGTTGTTGTTGACTTGGCTCGTTTCCTCGAAGACCTGCACAGATGCGATCAATTCTATTGTGCAGTTCGACCTCAATTAGGCGTGTTTTTCGAGGAGGACGCCGTTTATCGTAAATCTTCTCTAAAGTTTCAAGTTTGTGTCCCATTGCTGTCGCTAAAGATAAAAGCATCGCTCGGTTGCACCCTGATTCGATCATGTGAACGGCATAAACAGAGCGAAGCATATGAGGGTTGACAAACTTACCTGTTAGACGATAGCCTGCCCTGCTAAACTTAGTGCCAAAATCGCCCTGGCGGTGAAGCGTGCCTGATTCCCGTCCTACAAATAACCAACCCGATTGTTGTTCAACAACTCGAATCGTGCCCTGCAATTGGGTGAGTTGAGGATCTTTCGCGATCGCAGCCCTTAACTCATAAAATTTGAAGGTGCTATTGGGAGGCTCGGTCGTCTGTCCTACACTGAGCCAGTTGCCATATCGGTCTCGCCAGTATCCCATCAAGTAAGCTTCCAGAAAATCATACAAACGCTTTCCGCAATAAACAACTCGATCAAGGATAGGAATTTGTTGGTAATGGTGGGAGTCGCCGCTTTTAGCAGCGCGACGTGGTGTGTCCTTAAACCACACAGCAATCCGTTCCAAGGGGCGGTCACTTGGCGGTACCGACCTCAAATATTCGCCAAACTGCTCGAAGGTAACTGGGTCCTGGTAAATATACTGCCGTGTCAAATAGCTGTGTTTAATTTCCTCTTTGGTCCAACGGTCTGGGGGCAGAGGCCAAACCCACTCTCCATCCCTTAAATCTTGAGGTTTCGCATCAATTGGACAGGAACTAGCAAATTTACAAGTGCGCCACTCACGGGATCTGCGCGGCGGCATAAGTGACATGAATGCCCAAAGGAGGACATCCCCAAAGCTACTTGCCAAAGCGTTTTGAGTCCGAAGGTTTTCTGCGTTGGTCTTGAACTCTGTCTCCTTAAACAGGGGTAATGTGATTTTTTGGATAATGTCAGGTAAGTCTAGCCATTTGCGTTCTAGAGGAACACATTCAAGTTCGTCTTCCCCTAAGTCGTCATAGTGTTTGATTAATTCTCGAACGACTTGCATGACGGGAATATCATTTCCATGTCTATTTTGATACTTGCCTAAGTGCTGGAATTGTATCAAACGGGTCAGTCCTACTAGGTGACCGGAAATAGAGTTATATTGGTTGCCGCGCTCTCGCAAAAACTCAGTAAAACTGCTGAACCATGCTCGGAATTCTTCCGCTGCGATCTCTGCTTCTGGTTCATTCAATGGACTTGGAGGAATAATCAAGTCAAAGCACAATTCTGCTAGCGGAACCTCACACTGAAAGTGAAACCAGCCTAGAATCGCTCGGATCGTGTTCAATCGCATGCCCACTGTATCTTCTCGAACTGCTTTGGCACGGCGTTTTTGGTAGAAATCAGATTCCAGATAGCGTTGGTACTCTCGCATTTCCTTCGCCAGCCCTGGAGTAAATTCTGACTCAATGAGTCGATAGCGATTTAGTTCTGTTGGCGTTCTTCTCAGTTTGGGGTGTTTGGCGCGCTTCGTGCGTGGTGCAGTAGTCTTGTGGACTTGCTTGACGATTTCCGGATCAATCAAGATGCTTTTATCAAAGCACCATTGAACAAATTTATTGATATGGGAGCGGGGCACAGAACTTTGCCTAGCTGACTTCTGTGCAATAGAGAATCCACTTTCTACTGCCTGCTTCCAGGTGTACAGTTTTTCGATGGGTAGATTGTCCAAAGCATATTGAGCGTTCTCAATATCTTTGTCGGTTGAGCGAGCCGGAGCTGCTGGGAATCCCCAACCCGGGAGCAGAAAGTGTCGAGTTGCCGACATTAACTCCCGAAACTGTTGTTCCCTTAGAGGCCCCAGTTCCTTCTCGTAGTACTGAAGGGTGCCTAAAATAGTTTGCATCAGCTTGAACGATAATCAGTTAATTGTGACCTGAAAAACCTGATTTTTTCAGGTTTTATATAGAAAATAGGTAATTTTTTACAGAGGTAGCGGCCGAACATTCTATCAAAACTAAACTAGCACGAAATCCTAAAATACAGTTGTAGAAACCTTTCTGAGGCTAATAATGATAAAAATGCTATATATAGATGATCTCTTTATTTAGGCTAAAAACGCTGATTCTCTTGATATGTCTTGGTTGCATTAATAAATTGCTTAATTAAACTAGGTTCACTCATCTATGGATAAACCCAAGGATTGGTCGCCAGAATGGCAGTCCGCCTTAATCAATGCCAATCTTGAAATTCCATGTTTTAGGTCTGGCATCTCCAGTTATGAGTTTGCAAAACTAGCTGGTGTGAACGTGACTACTGTCAACAAATTTGCTAAGGAAGGGCTTGAAGCGTTTAAGAAACGCTTTGGGGAGCACTGTAGGTTTGAGGATGTGGGTGGTCGAGAGATGCCTTTCAAGCGAATTTATACCTTTGCTGGGTCGATTCAACCGTCGATATATAACCCTCCTTGCCCAAATGTGATCACATCCTCTGAATTTGCAATTATTCATGGATTGCAAAGTGGTGGGCCGCATGTCGGCAGATTTGCGCGTAAAGGTCATGCGTGGTTCCAACGACGATTTCCAGGGTGGGACTTTCTAGAAATTAAGACGAAAACTTTACCCCATCCCATCCGTTGGTATGGACTGGTCGCAGATGTCGGCGAACAAATAGATGAAGCCTTGCCAGAGGATAATTTAACAGTAACTCAGTTCGCTTTTCTAAAAGGTGTGTCTGAAGAGGGGGTAAGGCTCACAGTTGGACGTGGACTTGCAAAATTCCAACATCAATATCCTGGCTGGTCTTTCTGCGTGGCTTACCAAAAACCAATTTTTTATCGTTCAGGTCCTGAAATCGAAACACTTACTGTTCGTCAATTTGCCCAGCGGATGGGGTATTCAATTTCTTTTATCAATAAATTGGTTGAGCAAGCTCGATTGAGCAAGACGTTTCCTGATTGGCAAATTCGACTTACAGGATTGAAAACTCCCAAATGGTTTATTTATCGACTTAAAGAGGAAACAGACTTACCGCTGGAGGGCGCTATGCCGCTTCAGTCCTTTGCAGAAGTCGCCAGAGTTAGTCATCAATTTTTGCGGGATAGAATTGCCGACCATACCCTCAATGACTTTTATCCGGAGTGGAACGTGCAGCGTGATAAACGAAGCGAGTGGCAGATTTATCCAGTTGTTAAAGATGTTCCCCTACCACCGCGAAATTTCATTGAAATGCACAACCTAGTGACAGTTAGACAGTTTGCAGAATTGTTTGGGATTAACGACTCTACCGCAGATGGCTGGTTTAGGCACCCACACCTCTTGGCTGAACACGCACCCGGTTGGTCATCTATTCAAATGAAATTTCCTTTCAACTACTGCAAAAATTGGCTCAAGCCACCTCAGTAAAGGGTTCTTTGCACAACCCCTCATTCACCATTCAACAGCTATGGGTTCTTTTACGCAAAGGTACGTAAAGCGACATGGCGTAAGACCAACATTCAGTCCTGCTTTCGCAGTTCCCGAATCCGCTCCGGCGGAAAATAGCGATAGAAAGCAGTTCTCCCGACTCTGAGGTGATCGATGACATCCCCGACAAACGGGTAGTTTACCGTGTCCTTGAGCATCGCCTCAG
>JBGTJW010000513.1:0-20552 GCA_041744955.1 Stenomitos sp.
CCACAGGCACCGTTTCAATCTGGTCAAAATAGTCGCCTGCGTTGGAGGCAGTCCAGGTTGCCAGTGCAGGCGGCAAGGGGTGCGCTTTGAGCGGAAAATCTGGGTCGGAAGCTGAATTAGACCGTTGAGCGATCGCCGTCCGGTTCAATGAAGTGCCCAACATTGCAGGGGAAACGTTGGTTGGGCGTGCAACAGCAGCAAGGGTTACGCTCATGACGATGGCGATCGCCGTTAATAACACGAGCCATGCAGGCTTTTGGCGCGATCGTCTGCGATCGATCAGCTTCAAGCGAACTCCACTCAATCGGTCTGTCCAACGCTTAACGACGATCGCAACATGACTCACCACAGGCACGGCTCTTCTTGAGCAAAGCTTGAGTTTCTCAGCAGTTATTTAAACAACAGGCTACTTCGGCAACCAATTGGCGCTTAAAACAACCGTGAGTCCCATAAAGATAACGGTGAGCGCCCAGGTAACGCGGTTCAGCGTCGTTTCAGCGCTTTTGGTGCTGGTAAAAAGTTGTGCCTGCCCGCCCAAGCCGCCCAGCCCGTCACCCTTGGGACTGTGTAGCAACACAAGAATAATCAAACCCAGCGCAGCAAACGCCCAAACTGCTTCCAGGACATAGTTAAGCGTCATTGTAAAACCCTTCGCGCGACAGAATGAAAAGACGCTGGACAACAGACTGCCAGCCCAACCTCCAGTTTACAGTCTGAAGACTGGAGACTGTAAACTTCTTGCTTTGTTCACAAGCTGTAAGCTCAAACCCATTAACCAGCCGTGCCTAGCGGGACACCTGCACAGGAGTCCGGTTGGGCTTGACCTCAAACTCGGCAGACTGAATCATCGATCGCCCAGTCATTTCCGGTGGTTGGGGCAGCTTTAAGATTTCCAGAATTGTGGGAGCGATATCGGCGAGACGACCATCCTCTCGCAGGGGAACATCAGTGCCGTGAACCGGAATTTTGCGCCCTTCGCCTTCCACCAGAATGAATGGTACTGGATTCGTCGTGTGTGCCGTCCAGGGATTGCCCTGCCCGTCGCACATTACTTCAGCGTTGCCGTGATCAGCAATGATGATCGTCGTGCCGCCTGCTTGAATAACGCTCTCTAGCAAACGACCCAGGCAGCGATCGACCGTCTCCAGAGCGTTGATAGTCGGCTCCATTTTACCCGTATGCCCTACCATGTCAGGGTTCGCATAGTTGATCACGATGAACGAATACACACGTTTGGCAACGCCAGCGATCGCCACATCTGTCACCTTGTCGGCAGACATGGCTGGCGCTGAATCGTAGGTTGCTACCATTGGACTAGGCACTAGCTCCCGATCTTCGCCCTCAAACGGCTCTTCAATGCCACCGTTAAAAAAGTAGGTGACATGAGCATACTTTTCGGTTTCGGCCGTACGTAACTGGCGCAATCCGTGACGGGCAATCACTTCACCCAAAATGTTGGTCAAATCCTGTGGCGCAAAAGCGACAGCAACGGGCAATTGGGAATCGTATTGAGTGAAGGTAACAAAGGATAGCGGCTGGATTTGTTCGCGCTCAAAGCCATTGAAAGTGGGATCAACAAATGCTTGCGTTAACTGCCGCGCACGATCGGGTCGGAAGTTGAAGAAAATCACGCCATCACCGGGCTGTACTGCACCAGGCGCAATCCGCGTTGGCAGCACAAACTCATCCGTCTTGCCTGCTTCGTAGGCTGCTTGCAAGACTTCTAGAGCCGATCGCTCATCCCCAGCGCCATCCTGCGTCATCACATCGTAGGCAAGTTGCACCCGATCCCATCGATGATCACGATCCATGCTGTAATAGCGTCCGCCGAGCGTGACCATGCGTCCAACGCCATGAGCAGCGATGTAGTCCTGAATTTTCTCGACCGAAATCTTACCTGCGGTGGGGGCCGTATCGCGCCCATCCGTTGTGACGTGGATGCAGACATCGCTCAACTGCTGCTCTTGTGCCAGATCAAGCAAGCCAAAGAGGTGCGTTAAGTGCGAATGAACGCCACCATCTGAACAAAGACCGACTAGATGCAGCTTCGTGCCGTTGCGCTTCACATCCTGACAAACTTTTACCAGCGCTGGATTGCTGAGTAACGTGCGATCGTCTACCGCGTCTGAAATTCTGACCAATTCTTGAGGCACCACGCGCCCAGCACCAATGTTGAGGTGCCCAACTTCAGAGTTGCCCATTTGTCCGTCTGGTAGCCCTACATCCTTACCTGAGGTGCGAATCAGCGTATGTGGATAGGCAGCCCAAAGGCTATCAATAACAGGGGTTTTCGCCGCTTGCACAGCATTACAATCCGTCTCTTCGCGGTATCCCCAACCATCCAAAATCACCAGCACCACTGGAGAGACAGGCGACTGCGCCATAGAAACTCGTCCTTCCTGAATGAGGTCTCCGAAATGATAGCATTGTCGCCTATATCCTTAAAGCTGGAATAAACCTGAAGGCACAATCTTTTTGCAAGCTTGACGGCTTGATGAAGCCATTGATGCCTCATTTTGAGAATGGGTCATGGGGGAAACAGGGAGAGTGAAAGAAGCAAGGGGAGTAGAAACGCAAAACTCACCACTGAGTTTAGAAGCCAGACAAGAAAAATCTGATTTAGCCTTTAGCCTTTATCCTTCTGCCTTCTGCCTTTAGCCTTTATCCCTAAGCCTTTATCCTTCTGCCTTCTTCTGCCCTCACCGCTCCTTCGGGTTGAGCCACTCATTCAGCCCCTCGCCTAGCAGCGACAAACCAACGACCATCAGCGTCATCGCTAAACCAGGAAATAGCGTTGTCCACCAGATGCCGCCTGTAGACAAGCCATCCAGCGCTTGCCGCAGGTCGTGGCCCCATTCAGCCGTTTCTTCTGGCAAACCTAGCCCCAGAAAGCCCAGGCTGCCCAGCGTCAGGATGGCATCGGCAGCATTGAGCGTAAACAGCACTGGCACACTCTGCACTACATTCAAAAACAGGTAGCGGCTGAGGATTGCCCATGTAGACGCGCCCATTGCCTGTGCTGCTTCAATAAATAGCTCGGTCTTGACGCTTACGGTATGGTTGCGTACCACCCGGTAATACTGAGGCACATAAGCAATGCTGAGGGCGATCGCCGCATTCACCACACCACGACCGACCACAAACGCCAACGTCACTGATAGCAACAGCCCCGGCAACGTGTAAATCGTATCCATCAGAAACAGCAGCAGGCGATCCAGGCGACCACCCAGATAGCCACTGACCATACCCAACGGAACACCGATCGCCAAACTTAAAACCGTCGCCAAAACCACTACCTGAAGCGCTGCCTGACTACCAAAGATGGTGCGAGAAAGCACGTCATAGCCCAAACGAGTCGTGCCAAACCAATGCTTTACGGATGGTGGCTCTTGAGGGGGATTCGCCAGAAACTCAGTAGGGTCTTGGAGCCAGCCAATGGTTTGCAGCACTGGAGCCAGTACGACTAAACCAATAAAAAACACTGTGATCACCAGCCCTACCTGTGTCAGTCGCGCTGAGAGGGTGCGATCGGTAAAGCGGAATTGGGGTAAGGAGAGAGCCATTAGTTCATTGGTAGCAGTTCTTGGGGAGATAGGCAAACGGTAAAAGGCGAGTGACACTCCTCACACCGCTCAGCTCTTATGTACCTCGACTCTTAGCTTCCCTGGGGGCGATCGCTTGCTCGTGCTGACCTTGTTAGTGAGCGCGACCAAGACCATAGGCAGAAACAGTTCTCACAGCGGTTGAGGCTGAGAGCCGTTCGATCGTCGCGGCTTGAGGTTAAGAGTCCAGCCGGTGCAAAACCGCTTGACAATTACCTTACACGTTTACAGGTACTTCCACCGCGATCGCCGGAGGGTCTGCCTGAAAGCTCCGTTCCGTAGGAAAAACGGTGCGCGATCGCTGTGTACCAATCAACGACACCTGAGTTGTTAGCAAAAAGCTCGTAAAGCTTGCAATTAATACGACTGGCACCATTGCCGTATCGGACAGTACGCTCAAGATAACCGTTGTACTGATGGGCGTTTTGGTGATTGCCACATTCACGGCTGCCATCATGCACACCATTGCAATCGTTGGATGAATGTCAGGTAGAACTAGCGCGATCGCGTAGCCAAACGTTGCGCCGAGGTAAAACAGTGGAAAGATAAACCCACCCCGAAACCCAGAGTGCAGCGTGAAGCTGATTGCCAGCATTTTGGCGAAGCCGACGATGAGCAGCATCGTTAACCCCAGCGTTGCACCTGTTTCAACGATCGTTTGAATTTCTTTTTCACCAAAAAAGAGGGTTTGAGGCACTGCGAGAGCTAGCAAGCCGATCGCCAACCCGCCTAAGGTTGCCAGCAGAATAGTGTGGTGTTCCAGGCGCTTCAGCAGCAACCCAATGAGCCGAAATAGCCCTACAAAGATCACTGCAAGCAGCGCCCCTGTGGCACCCAGCAGCAACCCGTGCCCCAGACTCATCAGCGTCAATTCTGGAATGCTTGCAAACTGGTACATCCCGCCGATCGTTAGCCCTGTGTTAAAGCGAAACACAAAAAAGCTGAGGATTGCCGATAGCACGGCTGGGATCAATGCCTCGTAGTATTCCAACCCGCGTCGGTGGGGTATTTCCAGCGCAAACAGCGCTCCACCCAACGGTGCACCAAAAAAGGCACCCAGGGCTGCACTCATGCCGCAGAACGTTAAAACACGAGTATTGAGTAACGTTAACCCCAGTTTGCCGCCTAACCAACCCCCAAAGCTGCCAAGAATCTGCACCAGAGGCGCTTCCGGTCCCGCACTACCCCCAGCCGTAATGGAAAACAGAGACGCAACGATCATGGCTGGCGTTTGTTTGACTTCAATGCGACCCGGATCATGCACTTTATCGACCACCATTGCCACTTCACCCGGTAGCCCCATGTAATGCAAGGTCAACCCCACACAGAAGCCGCCGATCGTGGTTGCTATCCACACATAGTTCCAGGCAGGCATATAAGCTGGAAAGTACGGAGTAAGCCACTCAGGCAAGGTATGCCAGGTCACGTGAAGACAGGCTTCTAAGACATCGTAATAGACCGTTGCTACCAACCCTCCGGCAATACCAATGAGCGCGGCACAGAGAATCAATTGTTGATAACCCAGATCATTGGCACCGTAACTGTGCGGCACTTCAGCGGTCTCAGCGGCTGCATTCTGACTGGAACGATCGTTACTGGGTGAAGACGTAGATACCATGGGGCTTCTCAAGAGGTAGTGATGAGGAAAAGACAGCCAGTGCCAGTACAATTGATGCCAAAAATATCCTTCAAGCAAGCAAAAAAGGCTTTTGTTGATGCACGTTCCTTAATCAAAAAAATTGCCGAATGTGCAAAAGCATATTCGGCAACAAGGTATGAAAATGTTTGATTTGAGCAATTGAAATGATTGCTTTTAGCCTATGCAACCAAGTTAGATTCCGTCAGCTTTGATAAATGTATTGCCCGTAACGTTTAGCACTCCAGCGTGCGCGATCGACCTTTTTGGGATGTCGATCATGCAGTGATTGCTACAAACAGGCATGGCGAAAAATTGCCAAAAAGCAGATTTCCTTAACGTTTGAAAAAATTGGCTTTGAGGCTTTATTGCTCTGTCAAAACGGCATCATATTGTGCCTGCGTTACACTGTTCCGATCGTCTTTGTCAGCATTTCAAGACATAACGTCTACACGATCGTCGTTACGTTGAACGAAGCATTACTAGATCAAATCAGTGTTAGTTAGACGCTAGAGCGATCGACCTGTCGCTTTGCAGCAGGCGTTTGATACCAACGCCCTTTTGACACGCGACAAAGCAAGATCCTTCTGCCTGCGGCTTTCTCCGTCGTAAACGGACTCAGGGAAGTCAAGCAGGGAAAGCGATAGTCAGAACTTGTTGCCCTGGTATGACACCCGTGGTCTTTTGCTACGTGACGGATTGACCATCGACTTTTGTACGCCTTTATGTCCAGATCGAGGAATGCTTACCGTTACCTGCATGAGCAACAGCCTGTAGCACCGCTTGATCAGAAAAAGCAAGAATAGTATTATTAGATACAGAAAGTTGACTTTAAATTAACCTTAAAACAATGATTTCAGATATAGCGCAAGGGCGTTTTAACGTTGCTCCTGCTCCAGTAAGCGGCAGTCAGCAGAAGGGGCAACGCACGATCGGACGCAAACTCGTTCCTCTAGCGATCGGTTGTCTCACTACTGCAAACATGATGACGATCGCGGCTCCTTCCGTTGCCCAGATGGTGCCCAGCCAAGCCGGTCATGTCACTCTGGCTGCCTCATCGCGTGGTCTGAACCGCACGCAGATGGAACAAATGGCAAATATGCTCTTAGCGTTGATTTATCTGGTGCTGCCCATTGGGTTTGGTGTGGGGCTAGTGCTGCACGATCGCCATCAAGCGCAGCGCACCGCCACACTAGAAGCTCAAATTAAATTGCTAGAAAAACTCTGGCACCAATCGCCACAGGCTTAAACGCTTCGCAGACTTAAACAAAAAGCGGTGGCAACAAGGTTCCTAATGCTTTAGCAGGGTCTAACTCAGCCGCATCCGCTTCAGGCGCAACTGGCACAAGCTGCACCGCACAGGCTTTTAGCTCTGGCTGCAATGAGTCTGGGCAAGCAGCGGCATGGGTAAGGGCATTGGCTTCGGCTTGCTTAGCCCACAGTGCGCCCCAGTGCATGGGCACAAAAACGGTTTTGCGGGTGATAGCGGTGGTTATTTTAGCAGGGAAGCGGGCAACGCCACGCCGCGATCGTACTTCTAGCCATGCACCGTCCTCAATACCCAGTGCAGCCGCATCGCGGGGATGAATCTCGATAAACGGACCATCATACATCTGGCGAATTTTATCGACTCGTCCGGTACGGGTTTGAGTATGCCAGTGCCCATACAGTCTGCCAGTCGTCAGCACGTAGGGATAGCGATCGTCGGGTGGCTCTGCCAAGCCGCGCGAGTGATGGGCTGCAAAGTGGGCACGACCATCGGACGTGTGAAACTGGCGATCGACGTAGAGGCGCTTTGCTGCTAACCGAGAGGCTGAAAGCTTTTGTGGATTTCGCATAAAGGAGGGAAAGCGAAATCTGCCTTTCTCAGTTTGGATACTGTTGCCCTCATCTTCACCTTGAGTGCAAGGCCACTGCAACGGACCTTCGTGGCGGAGGCGATCGTGGCTGATGCCGGTCATATCGCAGGGGCGATCGCGGGTGAGTTGCACAAATTCGGCATGAACATCAGCGGCACCGTTGAAGGTAAACGGTTTGCCAAAGCCCAGCCGTCGTGCTACTTCGGCAAAAATTACCCAATCGGCACGGGCTTCACCGGGCGGCGTGCGGAACTGAGGGCAAAGCGTCACGCGCCGTTCAGAATTGGTCATGGTGCCGGGGGCTTCGCTCCATTGAGCAGCAGGCAGCAGCACGTGAGCGTAAGGAGTCGTTTCAGTCGGGTAATAGGCTTCTTGATAAACGGTGAAGGGCGATCGCAGCAGGGCACGTTTCGTTCGCTCCAGATCCGGCATACTGACCACTGGGTTCGTTGCCGCAATCCACAGAAACCCAACGGCTCCCTCTTCCAAGCCTGTAATCATCTCCCAGGCAGTACGTCCCCGCGTAGAGGCGATTTGCCCTGGTTCCAAACCCCAAAACTGCTCGACCTCGGCACGATGCTGCGGATTCTTGACCGATCGATACCCTGGCAGCAGATGAGATAGACCACCTGCCTCACGTCCACCCATCGCATTCGGTTGCCCTGTAAGCGAAAAGGGTCCCGCTCCCGGTTTGCCAATCTGTCCGGTCATCAGGTGCAGGTTGATGATCGATCGCACCTTTGCCGTGCCTTCGCTGGACTGGTTCACCCCCATTGACCACATTGACAAGACTCGTTTGGATTCACCCCAATACCGGGCGGCTGTTTCCAGATCCTCAATGGAAATGCCGCATCGTTTAGCCACGACATCGGGGGTATAGTCCTCAATGACTGCTGCAAACGCCGTAAAGTGGCTTGTGTGCTTAGTGACAAAAACCGAATCCAGGTAGCCACGATACAGCAGCAAATAGGCAAGACCGTTAAGCAAATCGATATCTGTACCCGGCTGAATCGCCAGATGCAAATCAGCAACCTCTGCCGTCTGAGTTTTACGCGGATCGACCACAATGAGCTTGACGTGCTTGTTCTGCTTGTGGTGTTTTCGCAGCCGATTAAAAAGAATGGGATGGCATTCAGCGGTGTTTGTGCCAATCAAAAAAGCGCAGTCGGTCACATCCAAATCGTCGTAGCAACAGGGTGGTCCGTCCGCGCCAAAACTCTGCACATAGCCAGCGACAGCAGACGACATACACAGCCGCGAGTTGGCATCAAAATTATTGGTGCCGAGAAAGCCTTTCATTAGCTTCTGGGCAACGTAGTAATCTTCAGTGTTGAACTGTCCGGAGCCATACATACAGAGCGCATCGGCTCCTTGAGTTGCACGGACGGTTTGGATGCGATCGACCACTCGCCCCAACGCTTCATCCCAGGTGGCACGGCGAAAGGGTTCATCCAGCGAGTCACGCACCATGGGATGCAGCAAGCGATCTTTGTGCAGCGATTCGGTAATCGTGGCACCCTTGACGCAAACCATCCCCTGGCTGGACGGATGCGTACGATCGCCCCGTGCCTGCCAGATTGGTGTGCCTTTTTTATCACGATTGACAGTCTTACCGGGTATCGCTGGAGGCGATATTTCAAGACCGCAACCAACTCCACAGTAGGGGCAGAGAGTTTTAGTAGGGTCAGTCATAGGCGCTATCCATCGTGGCATCAGCAAGCTTTAGCCCAGCATGAAGATCTTCTCTTACCTGCAAGCTCAGACACGGAATCTGGTCTAGCAGTAAAGTGCTGGTGCTAGTACGGACTTCGAGCAGCGCTTCCGGTAACGCCTCAAACAAGAGGCGCTCTCGGGGAAACACCACACGCTCAAACATCCAATTAGGGATGTTCGCGATTCGAGCGATCTGCACCTGGCTGGTAGCATTCTCGTAATAGCAAAGAATACGCTGAGACCAGTGCTCCGGAAGTGAGGTAGAGGTTTGGGTCATAGCTAGGATTCACTGCGAAGGGGCATGAACACCAATTACCCGACATCATCATGAGCAAAACGGTGGTACAGAAAGTCCAGCGCATAGTTACGCAGTTCGTAGTATTTGGGGTCTTCCATCACCAGGGTACGATCGCGTGGGCGCGGGAACGGAATAGTCAAAATCTCGCCAATCTTTGCCGCTGGACCGTTGGTCATCATGACCAGGCGATCGCTCAACAACAGTGCTTCATCAATGTCGTGGGTAATCATCAAAACCGTGACGCGATGCTCCGTCCAGATTTTGAGCAGTTCTTCCTGCAATTCTTCTCGCGTGATGGGATCGAGTGCGCCAAACGGCTCATCTAAAACCAGCACTTGGGGACGTAGCGCCAGCGCTCTGGCAATGCAAACCCGCTGCTTCATGCCGCCAGATAGCTGCCCTGGTTTTTTGTGAGCGGCTTCTGTTAGCCCTACCAACGCCAGGTGATCGTGAACAATCTGGTCTTTCTCGGCTTTCGGCTTGTCGGGCCAAACGGAGTGAATGCCCAGATAAATGTTCTCAAACGCCGTCATCCACGGCAAGAGGGAGTAGTTTTGGAACACCACCATGCGATCGGGTCCTGGTTCAGTGATGCGCTTGTTTTGCAGCCGCACTTCGCCAACGGTGGGCGATCGAAAGCCCGACACCATATCCAGTAGCGTTGATTTGCCACAGCCAGAGTGACCAATGAGGCAAACAAACTCACCTTCATTGACCGTGAGATCAATGCCATCCAGAACAACGTAGTCTTCACCACCTGCAACGGGATAGGACTTGGTGAGATGCTCAATCACCAGAAATGGCTCTGATGGCGGCGATGGTTTGGGTTCAACGGTTGTGCTGTTAACGGTTTGCATAGGGGGGAGAGGAGTGAGGGGAGAGGAGTGAGGAGTTTTGGTCACTGACGAATGAAACTCAAACGGTGGCTGTAGCGAGGGCATCGATCGCTACTTCTTCGATCCGAAGTTCGCGCTTGATTGCCAAACCGTTGAGATAGCCAACGGGATCGTCGGGGTTAAACACACTGCCATCGGCAAAGTAAACAAGACCACGATTGGGTTCAGTATCTAGCAGCCCCAGCTCACGTGCGGCTTGCCCGAATACGTCTACTCGACGCACACGATCAAGCACCTCCACCCAGTTTTTGGGAAAGGGCGTAAGACCCCAACGAGCAAACTGGGTCATAATCCACAGCCCTTCGGTGCGGTAGGGGCAGTTCGTCTGATCCACGTAAAACTGATTGAAGCGTGGTAGGTTTTCTGGTGCTGAGTCGAGGCTACGACGGTAGGGATCAACTAAACCAGGGCGAAGGTATTCCAGTTTGGCACCGACGTATTCAGGGCGACTCAACAAGGCGGCGAGTTCTTCACGGTTGCGGCGATCGTCGCAGTATTCGCAGGCTTCTAGCAACGCTTTGACCAGTGCCAGATGAGTGTTTGGATACTGGTTTGCCCAATCTTCGCGCACGCCCAGCACCTTTTCTAGATGCCCTGACCAAATGTCGAAATCGGTTGCCACAACAAAGCCCAACCCTTCCTGTACGGCATGAGAGTTCCAGGGTTCGCCAGCGCAGAAGCCGTCAATGCTGCCTGCTTTTAGCGTTGCCACCATTTGTGCGGGTGGGATCACCGTTAGACTCACATCCGTATCGGGGTCGATGCCGCCGGAAGCCAGCCAGTGACGCAGCATCAGATTGTGCATAGAAGAGGGATGTACTACTGCCAGCGTATGGATTTTGTCTGGAGTTTGGGCGATCGCGTGCTTGAAATCTGCCAAGGTTCGCACGCCAGCATCGTACAGTTGCTTGCTAAACGTAATCGCATTGCCGTTGCGACTGAGTATCAGTCCTGTCACGGTTGGCAGCGGTGTTTTGCCACCCATCCCTAGCGTCATCGCTAGCGGCATTCCGGCTGTCATCTGAGCCGCATCTAAACGCTTCGATGCTACGCCTTCAGAAATCGCTTTCCAGCTTGGTTCCCGCGACAGCGTCACCTCTTCCAAGCCATGTTTTTGGAAGAAGCCTTTTTCTTTGGCAATGACCAACGGCGCACAGTCAGTTAGCGGCACAAAGCCAAGCTCCAGGTTGACTTTTTCTAAGCCGTTACGGGCGATCGCGGCGGTTTGCGTGACCTTACGCTGCTTCGCTTTCTTCTGCTGGTTGAGGAAGTAGACAATCTCTGCCCGTAGCGCATAGTAATTCGGGTGGTTGACTACCTTGAGGCGATCGCGCGGACGCACAAACGGCACCTCTAAAATTTGCCCCACATACGATTCGGGACCATTGGTCAGCATGACGATCCGATCGGACAGCAGCAACGCTTCATCCACATCATGCGTCACCATAATGCAGGTCAACTGATATTCGTCCGCAATCTGCATCAACTGATCCTGCAAACTGCTGCGCGTGAGGGCATCCAACGCACCAAAGGGTTCATCCAGCAGCAGCAACTTGGGACGAATCGACAGCGCACGGGCGATCGCAACCCGTTGTTTCATGCCACCCGATAGTTGCCCTGGCTTTTTGTCTGCGGCTGGGCGCAGTTTTACCAGATCGATGTGGCGCTCGACGATGTCCTTGCGCTCGTCGGCTGGCAAGTCCCTCATGACCCGGTTGACTGCCAGCGAGATATTTTCCCGCACGGTGAGCCAGGGCAAAAGCGAATAGTTTTGGAACACGACCATGCGATCGGGCCCCGGTTTTGTCACCTGCCGTCCCTCCAGCACCACGCCGCCCTGCGTCGGAGTACTCAGCCCCGCAATGATGTTCAACAGGGTCGATTTACCGCAGCCAGAATGACCCAGCAGCGTGATGAACTCTCCCTTTGTAATATCGAGGGTGATATTCTTGAGCGCGATGTATTTAAGACCGTTGGGTAATGGAAAAACCTGATCAACGTGATCAACTTCAACAAAGGAAGACATGGCAACTAAGAGTGAGGGGTAACGAAGCCAACGCAGTAACGATCACAACGAGAACAGAAGCAATCCATCGACTTCTATTCTTGAGCATTGACCGCTCTATTTCTGCTCCTGGGAAACAACCAACGAGGAGATAAACGTGATCAATTTATCCAGCAACAAACCCACAACGCCAACATAGATGACGGCTAAAATTACTTCGCTCAGGTTGCCACTGTTGTAGGAATCCCAGATAAAGAAGCCAATGCCAACGCCCCCTGTGAGCATTTCAGCCGCCACGATCGCCAGCCACGATAGCCCGACTGCAATCTTCAATCCTGTGAAAATATATGGTACGGTGGCAGGCAACAAAATCTTGGTGAAATATTCCACCTTTGAAAGTTGCAGCACCTTGGCTACGTTGGTGTAGTCCTGCGGAATCTGCTGTACCCCAACGGCAGTGTTGATGATGATGGGCCAGATTGCCGTGATAAAGATTACGAAAATTGCGGATGGATTTGCCTGCTGAAAGGCTGCTAGCGAGATGGGTAGCCATGCCAGGGGCGGAATGGTTCGCAAAACCTGAAAGATGGGATCAACCGCACGGTACAGCACCGCGATCGAGCCGATCAAAATACCAACGCTAATACCAACGGCTGCCGCCAACGTATAGCCGATCGCCACCCGGTTCAAACTCGCAAGAAGCTGCCAGAACAGACCCACATCTGCGCCACCGCTGTCAAAAAACGGATCAATAATCAGCGGATCCCAGGTTTCTTCGAGTACTTTGAGTGGGCTGGGTAGACTTGCGCCGTCACCAGAAGTCAAGAGTTGCCACACACCCAGAAACGCGACCAGCGCTATAAGAGACGGCACTAAACTCTTTGCTTGCTTGCCAATAAGAGTAGCAAAGCGCTGCGGATAGCTACTTCCGGCACTACCAATATCTAACCTTGTTGCCATGTTCCAGGTCTACTCCAGATGATGTTGCAAGTGGTGCGCTACGTAACGTTATGAGGTTTGCCAAGCAAACACTGCAAAGAAAGCATTGGGCGGTCATTGCAGCGTTTAACAGCGAACAACCAACCGCGCCAATGTTCTCAATGCCTAAGCTTTCTTGATCTTGAGGCTCTTCAAATAAGCACTGGGGTTTTCTGGATCAAACTTGACACCATCAAAGAACGTTTCCACACCGCGCGATGTGCTCTTGGGAATGGCAGCTTCTTGCCCGATCGCCTTCGCTGCTTCTTTCCACAAATCTTCGCGGTTAACCGCATCCACCAGCTTCTTCATGTCGGTATCGGCGGGCATATAGCCCCAGCGAACATCTTCGGTGAGGAACCAGAGATCGTGGCTCTTGAAGGGATAAGAGGCATTCTCAGCCCAGAATTTCATTAAGTGGGGGCTATTTTCAACGACCTTGCCGTTGCCGTAATCAAACTTACCTTGTGCCCGTTCCACAATGTCTTTTGCAGGCACCTTAAACCACTCTCGCTTGGAGATAATTTTGCACATCTCCTCTTTGTTCTCAGGCTTATCGCACCAGATTTGCGCTTCTTGCACTGCCATCAAGAGTGCTTTGGCTGCTTTAGGGTTTTTGTCTACCCAATCAGCCCGCATACTAAACGCCTTTTCGGGGTGATTATTCCACAGTTCGCCAGTGGTAAAGGCAGTAAAGCCCAAGCCCTGGTTCACCAGTTGGGCATTCCACGGTTCGCCCACGCAGAACGCTTCCATATTGCCAACCTTCATGTTGGCAACCATTTGCGGCGGTGGTACTGGAATCGTAGAAATATCCTTATCAGGGTTAATGCCGCCAGCCGCCAGCCAGTAGCGCATCCAGAGGTCATGGGTGCCACCCGGAAAAGTGATTGCCGCCTTAATTTCTTTACCCGTTGACTTCGCTTTTGAGAATGCCTCCTTCAAAAGGGTGCTGTCTAAACCCAGGTTGCTGTCCTTGTAGGTGTTAGCAGCAGAAATACACTGCCCATTCAGGTTCAGGCGCGCCAGGATGTACATGGGCACCTTATTGCCTTTTGTAACGGTGCCTGCCGAAATCATGTAAGGCATGGGAGTCAAAATATGTGCGCCGTCAATGCCACCGCCACCGGAGCCAAGTACCAGATTATCGCGGGTAACGGGCCAGGATGCCTGCTTGATCACCTCAACATCTTTCATGCCGTACTTTTCAAAGTAGCCCTTTTCCTTGGCAATGATGAGCGGTGCAGAGTCAGTCAGTGCAATGAAGCCGAGCTTGGCAGTGGCTACTTCTGGGGCATCGGCGGCGTTAACGTTTACGGCGGGCACTGCACTGGGCGAACCTTCCGTCTTCGCTGATTTGGACGATCGACAGCCGTTGATCAACAGGGCACTTGCAGCCGTTGCACCAGTGGTAAAAATAAACTTCCGTCTTGAGAACTGACTCATGAACTGTGCTCCTAATCTTTCCTGAATAAATGTGGGGCTATGTCAAAGCCCCGGTATTGCCAAAAGGCATGGTTGTTAGCCTGAGATGCGATCGCTTTAAAGCTGCCACTGCGTCGATCGCTAAACGAACGGCACTGAACACTTAACCACCAGCGACTAGCTGGCGTGGCGTTGAGCCAAAGTGCTGCATCAACAAATCCCGCAAGACAGGTTTGAGATCGCTACAGGGGATACCTTTCGTGACACAGGTGCCCAGTACGGCATCTTTGCCGACTTTGCCGCCCATGTAGATATCCACGCCTTCGACCGTTTTGCCATCCTTACGAACTTTGGTGCCCATCAAGCCAATGTCGGCTACCTGAGGTTGTCCGCAGGAGTTGGGGCAACCCGTCCAGTGAATCCGCACCGGGTGAGGCGAATCCAGTTCAGCTTCCAGTTCGTTGATCAATGCCTGGGCACGATTTTTGGTTTCAATCAGCGCAAAGTTGCAGAACTGGCTACCGGTGCAAGAGACGAGCGATCGCGACAGTGGGGCAGGCGCGACCGAGAACTTTGCCAACAGCGGTTCCTGAAGCAGTGGCTCTAGTCGAGAGTCCGGCACATTGGGGAGAATGACATTCTGCTCCACCGTCAGCCGGATCTCGCCGCTGCCGTAAACATCTGCCAGCCGCGCCAGGTCAAACATATCGGCAGCAAACAGGCGACCGACTGGAATATGTAGCCCCACATAGTTCAGTCCAGGCTGCTTTTGGGCATACACGCCGATGTGGTCGCGTTTGTCCCAGAGAATTTCGTCTTCGGGGGCAGCGGTTTCCAGCGATCGCCCCATTTGTGCTTCCACTTCAGAGCGGAGTTTTGCCACGCCCCACTCGTCGATCAACCACATCAGCCGTGCTTTTTGCCGATTGGCTCGCAAGCCGTGCTCGCGATAAACCAGCAAGATCGCTTCGCACAATGCCACTACATCGTCAGGCGCAGCCCATACATCAAAGGGAATGGCAGCTTCACAACGTTTGCCTGAGAAGAAACCACCCACCAGAACGTTGAAGCCAAAACGCTCATCTTTGTAGGCAGGGATAAACGCAATATCGTTGATTTCGGCATGAACCGAGTTATCACGGCAACCCGCGATCGCAATATTGAACTTACGCGGCAAATTTGAAAACGCTGGATTACCTTCGCCCTTATTGGTAATCAGATCTTGCACCTGTTGAATCAGATCGCGGGTGTCGAATAATTCATCAGCATCAATCCCTGCCACTGGAGAACCCGTGATATTCCGCACGTTGTCCATGCCTGATTGGATGCTGGTCAGCCCAACCGCTTCAAAGCGACGGAAAATATCGGGTACATCTTCAATCCGAATGCCACGTAGCTGAAGATTTTGCCGTGTGGTGATATCGGCGTTGCCATCATCACCATAGCGCTGCACGACCTCTGCCAGGACGCGCATCTGGCTGCTCGTCATAATGCCGCTGGGCAAGCGCAGCCGCATCATAAATTTGCCAGGGGTGACGGGTCGAAAAAAAACACCCATCCATTTCAAGCGGTGGTCGCGATCGGTTTCGTCCATCGCCTCCCAACCAATTTGAGCAAAATGCTCTAGTTCAGCTTTAACTGCCAAACCGTCCTTTTCAGCTTTGAATTTCTCAAACTTATTCAGATTTGCTACTGCTGGAACCGTGCTGGTCATATTGCCCTCGTTTCGGACTGCACTTCAAGCGATGTTCTGATATAAAATCAGCTAATGCGGCTGAAGACTGTTCAGCAACAACAAAGCGTGTGCAAGACGTTGCTGAAGTTAAGGTAAGCGGACTGTTTACAGAAATTAGTATCTTTGCTTACAAAATATTGCCAAATGTGACATTTCCGCATGGCTAGGATGCAAATTAAGCACTTAGTCCTAGTTGGGATGCATCAACGTACAGGCAGTACGATCGCAACCCCTCGCAGTAGCCCGATCACGCCAAAGCCTTCAGTGCAGCGGCTTCCAGTAAACAAAATTTGAAAAACACTGACCGTAACTGAAGCTAATGGCTACCCGCGATCGCCTTCAGCAGATTTTGATGGATTCTCCAGTCGGTGCAGTGCTGCCTACGATCGCTCAACAGCCCCTTGCGAACGGGTGGTTGGCAGGCGGAGCCATTCGCAATACCGTCTGGCAATCGTTGTTTGCTGACTGCGCCCTAACGATCAAAGATTTTGACCTTGCGTTCTTCGATGCTCAGGGAGATCGTGAACAAGAACTGTCAGCCAAAGCAACCCTCGCGGCACAATTCCCCGACTACGTGTTTGATGTGAAAAACCAGGCAAGCTTTGCACGGTGGCGAGCAGGTCGTAGACCTTACAGCAGCACCGAAGATGGCATTGCCGACTGGCTGCATACCGCTACCGCCGTGGGCGTTCGCTGCGATCGTCACAACCACTGGGAGTTTTTCACGCCTTACGGGTTGGACGATCTGTTCGATGGCATTATTCGTCCCACCCCAGCGCATACACAGAATCCCGATGCAGTACAGAAAGCAGCCTCGTTTCTCCAGCGCTGTGCGTCTTTACGATCGGCATAGTGCTGAGGCAAACGCGTAAAGTGTTTAGATCCCCGACTTCTGGTTAAAAGCCATCAACCCTACTCCCTCGTAGAAGTCGGGGATCTTTGTGTAAGCCCTAATCCTGCTAAAAGCGATCGTTGTCGATCGTGCTTTGTATCACTATGGAACAAAATTGGGCAGTCTAGAACCGTCAACAGTGGCTCTCCTGAAATCAAGCGTTATGATGGGGGCTGTAATTGATAAACGTTTGTAACAAATTATCAATGATTGTTTCTACTCCTGGTTTAGCCAGAATCAAAGCATCGTTGACCGAGAAAGTTTTTTTCGGGAACGAACCAAGCGCCGAATTAATCGCAATCTTGCTAGTTTATTTCGTGCAAGGAATTCTGGGGTTAGCACGGCTGGCAGTCAGCTTTTTTCTGAAAGACGAGCTGGGGCTGAGTCCGGCTCAGGTGTCTGCCCTGGTTGGCATAGCAGCCCTGCCCTGGATGATCAAGCCGTTATTTGGCTTTATCTCAGACGGCTTGCCGATTTTAGGCTATCGACGGCGACCGTACTTGATTCTGTCTGGGTTGCTAGGCGTATTGTCCTGGGTTTCTTTAGCCACCATTGTCCAATCTGCGTGGGCAGCAACACTGGCGATCGCTCTTGGTTCGCTTTCCGTTGCGTTTAGCGATGTCATTGTCGATTCCTTAGTGGTTGAGCGGGCGCGAGGCGAATCCTTAAGTACAGCCGGTTCGCTCCAATCGCTTTGCTGGGGAGCATCCGCACTGGGCGGCATTTTAACTGCTTATTTCAGCGGATCGCTGCTGACCAGCTTCAGCACGCGCACAGTTTTTGCCATCACAGCAACCTTTCCGCTCATCGTGTCCCTCGTTGCCTGGATGATCACGGAGTCTCGCGTCACTGAACGCATGAATTGGGCGATCGTCTCCGATCAACTGGGGCAGTTGCGCCAAGCTGTGAGCCAGAAGTCGATCTGGCTACCGACTGCTTTTGTCTTTCTCTGGCACGCGATGCCGACTACAGAATCCGCCTTTTTCTTCTTTGCGACGAATGAGCTAGGGTTTGAGGCAGAATTTTTAGGTCGTATTAGCTTTGTCACCAGTTTGGCATCACTGGCTGGCATCTGGCTCTTTCAGCGCTTCCTCAAAACAGTACCCTTTCGGGTTATCTTCGGCTGGTCGATCGTGATTTCAGCGCTTCTGGGCATGACCACGTTGCTGCTGGTAACGCATACCAACCGCGCACTGGGCATTGAAGATCGCTGGTTTAGCATGGGCGACAGCCTCGTCTTAACGGTAATGGGGCGGATTGCCTATATGCCCATCCTGGTGCTGGCAGCACGGCTCTGTCCTCCTGGTATCGAGGCGACCTTTTTTGCCCTTTTGATGTCAATAGTGAACTTGGCAGGACTGTTATCCCAGGAATCAGGCGCATTGCTCATGCACTGGCTGGGCGTGAGTGAAAACAACTTCAGCAACCTGGCGCTTCTGGTCGTCATCACAAATCTCTCAGCGCTCCTGCCGCTGCCGTTTCTTGGCTGGCTTCCCAATGCGGATGAGTCGTCCAAGCCTGCTGCGGCAATCGCTCATGCACGCACCATAGAAGCCAACGCGACCTCTAGACATTCAGGGCAACCGTTTTTACCTGACTTGATGACTGAGTTCATTCCCCAACCGCGACAGGTGGAACCTGCGATAGAAGAGTAAAGGCGGTTTGCCTGATAAAGCTGGATGAAGTCCATCTCCATCCAGCTTTATGTCGGAATGGAGATGGGATAACTAGCGCGATCTAGAGCGCACAGTTCTACTCGAAGAAGAGCTACGGCTGGAGCTTCTGCTATGAACCCTCACATCATGCAAGGGAACGAGCCTCTGGCATGGCTACGCGAAGGTAATGCTGTGCCTCTACACGAAAAAGCTGACTTTAATTTGTATCTGTTAATCAGCCCGATCGCTAATCATGCTCAAGCCGCTTACAACACTGTGATAACCAGGTATTTAGAGCTAACGATCGCGTCTTAGGATTGTGGATTTAATAAAACCGAATATTTGCGTAGGATGTGTTAGCGCAGCGTAACGCATCAAAAGCGTCGGAGGCGATGCGTTACGGCTATTGCCTCACACATCCTACAAAATCCGATCTTATTTAATTCTCATTTCTTAGTAAAGAGCAACAGGGGAACGGCTCAAGACGGCATAAACGTATCAGGTTAGTCTCTGTTAGGGAACACGCTAGCCTGCCAGCAAGCATTTAGCCGCTGCACAAGTGCTTGTCTTGGTAACGTTACCTGCTGAACGACACTCCAGACTTGAATCGCTGTTGCCACACTGCTGACTTGCACCTTTAAAGGCTGGTAATAGCTACAGCAGCAAGAAATTTCTAACGCTTGTAAGCGATAGAAAACTTGCCAATGATCGGTACATTGAATCTCAATCATCTCGTTAGTTTGGGGATTGAGGTCGTTTAGCATCACAGTTGCACTCCTATGCAAAAAACTTGGAAACGCTTGTTGAAATTTATTGCTAACTAGCTCCTACTCACACGAAATTCTCTTACAAAAGCTGCGTAACAACATCAGGATTTGAGCCGCTAGCAAAGTATTTTAGTCACAAAGAAAAGTCAGCTAGAAGCAGGTGTTTAACACTGGCATAAAACTGCTGTTTTTTTTTGAATTTAAAGAGATTTTTAGCGTTTTTACTACAGTTTCTTCTGCATCACTCTCTGGATTTTCTTCAGCCTCAGAGGCTTCGGATAACGCTAAATTTGCTTGCTTAAACCAGTTGATGACGGCGTTGTGGCTAATACCAGTGGCTTGTTCAACCGCACGAAAGCTCATACCACTGGCGTGCATTTTTAAGCAAAGCCTTCTGACCTCTTCCGAGTAGCCTCTGGTATTGTAAGACTCCACAAATTGGCGACCGCACTGCTTACAACTATAGTTTTGCTTACCGTGATGATGACCATTTTTACGGGTTTGATTTGAATGACATCTAGGACATTTCATACTTTGATTGTGTAGTGAGGCTTAAAGGTGAAAGAGATCTAAGAATGTTTCAAGCTACCTAGATGCTAAAAGCTGTCAGTGTTAACAAAAAAACCGTAAAAAACCAGACAGACTATTTCTGAAAATTGATATACTCTTGACATGACACCATGAACATTTTGTGGAACGCGGCACTGTTGAAATCACTGGCAGTGAGTTGCCGTTTATTGCTATTGGCGCATCTAAATTCCTTAAAAGGAGAACGTTATGTCTGAAGTTCAAACTTTGATTCGTGCCTTCGGTCAAGTTGCTGATAACCCTGTTTTACTAGAGCGATCGACCACCGAGCCAGTTTGCGAAGGCTTAAATACACTTTTGGCAAGCTTCCAGGCGCTCTACTTGCAGTACCAGAAACATCATTTTGTGGTTGAGGGAGCCGAATTTTATTCGCTGCATGAGTTTTTTAGTGAGAGCTATGAAGCCGTTCAGGAACATACGCATGAGTTGGGTGAGCGTCTAGATGGCTTGGGAGGAGTGCCAGCCGCAAGCTTTACGAAACTTGCAGAGTTGAGCTGTGTCAC
>JBGTJW010000514.1:0-10657 GCA_041744955.1 Stenomitos sp.
CGTCCTGCTTTTTTTGCTGGGTCAGCGCCAGTTTATTCGAGGCATTGCGACCACGGGCATCAAGAATTGAAGACTGCCGATAAGGACGTTATGTGTGAAGCCCTTAGAGGCATAACTGTCTAGAGACTACCGTTTAAAGACCAGCGTTGACCCACGATCGCAGCAGTTCATTCACTTGATCAGGTATCTCATCGTGGGGGCAGTGACCCGCACGTAGATAGTACTCAGTCAATTGCGGATGATACTGACGGAACTTTTCGCCCCGCTCTCTAGCATTGATCCAGGGATCAGCTTCGCCCCACAACATCAGCAAGGGGCGAGTAAGCTGACCCAGTAACACATCAACCTTTTCACCTTGAGGCGTGCGGAAGACCGAGGCAAACACCCTGGGCGCACCCGGATCACAGGAGGGCTGATAGATTTCCTCGACGAGCTGTTCCGTCACAGCCGTTTGATCTAAGTAGACGTTCTCTAACGTCTTGCGGATCAGTGTTTTTTGGCGCACGTACTGGAACAAGAGAAAACTTGCCCAATCCTGACGAAACAACGTTTGAGCGACTTTACCCATAACCTCGCGTATGGGGTCGGGTTTGGTCGTGCCCTGAATGTCTGTGAACGGTCCAGCACTGTTGATGAGTACCAGTCCTGCTGCCGATTCTGGACGTTGAGCGGCAACACAGAGAGCAGCATAGCCACCTAGAGAGTTACCTACCAGTACGACTGGTTGACCAATGACTTGCGTGATGAAGTCGTGGAGCTGATCTCGCCATAGATCGCCACTGTAAGCCCGATCGGGCTTAGCCGATCGCCCAAAGCCTAGAAGATCGATCGCCCACACTTCAAAGTCTTCACTCAAGCCTGCGATCGACTTGCGCCAGTGGTCTGTAGACGCACCAAACCCATGAATCAGCAGCAGGGGCGGACGTTCTGCTTGACGGGTGCCAGCTTTGACATAGTAAATCGGCTGCTGTTGCCACTGCCAATATTGACCAGGCTTTGGTGGCGAAAGTGAAGGAGCTTGCATTCGTTAAGGAAATCAGGATCACCTTCAACATTTTAGCGTGATGCCTATCGCTAAAGGCTTTCAGGAATTGGCTTTTGTCTGTAGGGAGGTTAAAGATAACGTCCCTACAGATGGTCTTTCGCCCGCTTCTTTAGGCTGCAAGTGCGGCTTCTGGGGCTTCTGACATCTCGGTTGGCACACCATCCTGGACAAGGGACGGAGCTTTGCCGCTCTTTTGCATGAAACTGCCAATCATCGCGAGAATGGCGTTCACTTTGCGCGTGCGCCAAGAGTCGATGACAGAATCGACCTCACCAGCACTCAAACGTCGCTCAAGCGCTTCTCGCAGATAGGCAGCGTGTCCCGTTTCGTCACTGGCGACGCTCAAAATGCCCTTCTTGAGGTTGGCACTTACAGGCTCATCCTCTGGCAGCACGTTTGCCATCCGCACAAAGTCTTTGCTGGCATCCAGTTCCAGAATGTAGGTGCTGGCTAGAAACGCAATCCAGTCGATCGCCTCTGGTTTTAGCTCTGCCGGGGTGTAACCTTTAAAGTAAGTATCAAAAAAGGGATTGCGTTTTTTCTCGCCCGATGCCTCTGTTGCTGGCTTGGGCAGGTTTTTGAAGTCAATGACCTGCTTATTGAGTTGCTTTAGGGCATGAGCAAAGATTTGACCATGACGACGCTCATCGTTAGCATGACGGGTGAGCTTTTCTGCCAGCCAATGATCGCCTTCAGTAGCCGCACGATCGCGCAACGTTTCCAAAAACGGCACAGAGCCAGATTCTGCCAGTTGCAAGCTTGCCAACGTATTGGGGCGAGTCAACGGGTCGCGCATATTACGGGCAGTGATAAACGCGGCAGCACCAGAACCAACCAGATGCAACACTTGGATGAGAAAGTTCATAGCTGTGTGTGAACGTGCTTACAGACGACATCCTAACGTGCTTCGTGAAAAGAGGTAGAGGCATTAACTACGATTTTGAGTAGCAGCCGCAGCAGTCTTGTTGATAGGCTTAACAGTGGTCAGCTTTGGGGTATGAGGCATTTGCCTTCTCAACCAAATATCAGTCATTTTTGGGGGTTACGGTGCGTCTGTTTAAAACCGTTGCTGGCTTGCGTTGCTATCTCAACCGCTATCGCTCCGGTCAACCTCTCTCCTTCGATCGCACAGGTGTCGATCGCGTCATGACAGGCGATTATGTTCCCGAAGCCGAGATGTCGATCGGGTTGGTGCCGACGATGGGATCACTTCACGTAGGGCATTTGAGTCTGATCCAGAAAGCACGGCAAGAGAATCAGCTTGTTGTGGTGAGCGTTTTTGTCAATCCGCTTCAGTTTGGACCGACTGAAGATTTTCAACAGTATCCTCGGACGCTGGAACAGGATCAGGCGTTGTGTGAGCAAGCTGGGGTCGATGTGATTTTTGCGCCAAGTGCAGGGGAGATGGGAGTCAGGAGTCGGGAGTCGGGAGTCGAAAAGCGGGAGCCAGAACACAAAAGATTTTCTTTGGGCACGCCTCGCCTTTCTGGAATGCCGAAGGCTACACAAAACTCAAAACTCAAAACTCAAAACGCTTCCCCCTTACGCCTCACTCCTTACTCCTCACCCACTAAAGTAGTGCCGCCTGAAGCAATGCTGTCTGTTCTATGTGGTCGATCGCGGGTAGGGCATTTTCAAGGTGTGGCGACGATCGTGACGAAACTGCTCAATATTGTGCAGCCGCAGCGAGCGTATTTTGGGCAGAAAGACGCGCAGCAGTTGGCAATCATTCGGCGGCTCGTTGAGGACTTGAATTTGCCTGTGACGATCGTTGGTTGCCCCATTGTGCGTGAACCGAGTGGGTTAGCGTACAGCTCGCGGAATCAGTATTTGACCCCAGAGCAGAAAGCACAGGCAGCAGCGCTTTATCACAGTCTGAGTCAGGCTAAACAGGTGTTTCGGACAGGCGATCGCTCTGCTGAGGCATTGCTTAAGACGGTGCAGGCAGCACTGGAATCAGTAACAGCGATCGTGCCAGAGTATATCGAATTAGTTCATCCATCAACGTTGGAGCCTTTAGAGATGATTGAGGAAAGCGGCTTACTGGCGATCGCGGGTCGCGTTGGTTCAACACGCCTGATCGACAACATGCTTTTATCAAGCCGTAAGCCAATTGTGGCGATCGATGGGCCCGCTGGTGCTGGCAAATCGACCGTCTCCCGTCAGGTCGCCCAACGGCTCGATCTGCTGTATTTGGACACTGGTGCAATGTATCGTGCGTTGACCTGGCTAGTGTTAGAGTCTGGGGTTGCTGTTGACGATGAACCCAGCATTGCAGAATTGGCTAGCCAGTGTGAGATTGAGCTTGATGCCCAACCAACGCCCATAGAGAAGCAGGCTACAGCCATCAGCGTCTCGGTCAATGGTCAGGATGTGACGCAGGCGATTCGGAGTCTAGAAGTCACGTCAAAGGTATCGACGATCGCCGCACAACCGATTGTCCGCAATGAATTGGTGCGTCAACAGCGTCGCTATGGCAAAAATGGCGGTATTGTGATCGATGGTCGTGATATTGGCACGTATGTCTTTCCTGATGCAGAACTCAAGCTTTTCTTGACAGCTTCAGTGCAAGAACGGGCACGCCGACGGCAGCAAGACTTGAAAAATCAGGGCAAGGACACCATCAGCCTGGATCAGCTAGAGCAGGCAATTTACGATCGCGACCTCAAAGACAGCACCCGTGCGCTGGCTCCCCTACGCCAAGCAGAGGATGCGATCGAGATTCAAACGGACAATCTTAGTATTGCCGAAGTGGTCGATCGCATTGTGCAGCTTTACCAGGACCGAGCAAGCATCAACGTATAGATTCCAGCTCAGAATAAGGTGCGGTCGATCGCTGACCCTCTTGCCAGATCCCCGACTTCTGTATCAGGTTCAGCCACCAATGAGCATGGCACAAAGAAGTCGGGGATCTTTGTCAGTTTTGTGTGGCGATCGTCAACTGACTGCAAACTCGCTGAACTGCCGCATATAGGGCGACTGATACGCCAACACAATAGCCTGCTTCATTGGATTGGGCGTAGAGTGTGGAGTTTAGCAAGCATGAACGGGTGAGGTGCGATCGTGCCCCAGAAAGCAGCTTTAGCGATAGGGGTGCGATGCCTTTGTCCGCTAAAGAATACCTGCTTGCTGTCAGTCACGCAGCGCTGGGAAATCCTGGCATAATTTAAGCTATGTCTGGAGGCAATTTTATGGAACGGCAGACGTTTGAAGGCACCTGGGAAGAGATTCTTCTGCACGCCTCTGAGTTGGTTGGACGGCGTGTCAAGTTGACCGTCGTAGACAGTGAGAGTCCAAAGCCCCAAACTGCCAACACGCTGGACAAACTATTACAAGGCAAAGTAGGGCGTATCCATTTTCAACCCTCCGATCTCTCCGAACGAACAGGCGCTGCTTTTGCGGACTTGATGGTAGCCAAGCACAAGTCTTCGGAATTGAGCCAGTGACCCTTTGTGATGCTTCTGCCCTCATCGCTCTCATCAATTAAGGAGATGCAAACCATCACCGCTGTGTCAATGCCTTATCCGCGTTGCCAGCACCGTTGGTTACCACCTGGTCATGCTTTACAGAAGCAATGTATCTGCTAGGTCGTTATGGTGGTTGGTAAGCACAGCAAGAATTGTGGCACTATGTTGCGGATCAAATTCTCGTCTTGCAGCTCAATGCTCAAGGGGAGCAGATGAGAATGCGGCTCCTTATGGAGCAATACCGAGATATCCCAATGGATCTAGCAGATGCCTCTTTGGTGGTGACTGCCGAAACCTTGAATCGAAAGCAGGTTTTTACGCTTGATCGAGATTTTCAAATCTACCGCTTTCGTGGTAACCAATTCTTTGAGGTTGTCCCCTAAAGCTATACAGCCTGCCTGGTTTAGTCGTAGGGCGGGCAATGTTCATCCTACAAAGACTCTCGGCTCAATCTTAATCTCAACCTAACAACTCATCCTGGGATTCAGAGCCGTTTTCTGAACTATTTCTCGCATCCGGTCCAGTCAGCAAAACATCAGCAACTTCTGGAAAATGGCTTCGCATACAGGTATTGCAAACACCGTGAGTAAACTCTACGTCTGAATACTTTTCGATAAACTTCTCGACACTAGACCAATAGCCCTGATCGTCACGGATGCCTTTGCAGTAGGAACAAATAGGAATTAACCCTTCCATCAGTTCGATCGTATCTAACGCTTTTGCCAGTTGCGAAGAGACGCGCTGTAGTTCCAACTGCATCACTACTTGGCGGGCGAGTGCTTCTAACGTTTTCTTCTGAGCCTCCGATAATTCTCTAGGCTGGTGATCAATCACACACAACGTGCCGATCTCTTGCTCATCAGGCGTAGTCAGCGGTACGCCTGCATAGAAACGCACGTTTGGCGCACAGCTAACCAACGGATTAGTGGCAAAACGCTCATCGTTAAGCGCATCGTTCACAACCATCGTGTCTTTGCTTAAAATCGCGTGGGCACAGAACGAAACATCACGAGGGGTTTCGTCAACACTTAGCCCCACTTTCGACTTAAACCACTGGCGATCGGCATCCACTAAACTAATTAGCGCGATCGGTACATCACAGATAAAAGCAGCTAGCGTCGTGATGTCATCGTAAACTTGCTCAGAGGGAGTATCCAAAATGTTGTATGCCCTGAGTGCTTCGAGCCTTTCAACTTCCTGGTTAGGGGTTCTTGCTTTCATGGCATGACTGTCCTGAAATGCTTAACACCATTCTAGAGAGCAACCTGAAGCAAAGTTGTTAGGGAAAGAAAGAATTGACAGCACTTAATATTAGGATTGTCGAGTAATAATAGGCACTAAGAAACGCCAGTATGGCTGATGACTAAGCACAGATAACCTTAAAGATGACAGCTAGAAAACGCTGCCTTTCTTAAAGTTGTTTGAGAAGTGTCTGGCGGTTAAAACCGCGACTACATCAACAAAGTCCGCCGACGCAGATTACCGAAAGGCAAGGGGTTTACAACCTGCGGCGGCAGGTTTTGTCTCTATAGCTGCGACCTTAGTCGCCAAGGCTACAAGCATCTGAACCGTTAAAGCATCCTCTAAAACAAGCTAGAGCGATCGATCTAGAGTCATCACTTTTCAGGGTTCATGATCAAGCATCAAAGCGCAGCGCTTTGCCACGCACTTCAGCGTTGATGGTGCCGCGATCGTAGACAACCTGACCACCCACAATAGTCACCACTGGAAAGCCCTTCAGACTCCAGCCTTCAAACGGACTCCACTTGCACTTGGTTTGTAGCTCCTCGCGCAATACGGGACGGTAGGTATCCAGGTCAACCAGCACCAGATCGGCATCATAGCCAGGGGCGATCGCGCCCTTCTTTGGAATCCGATACGCTTTGGCGACCGCAGTAGACATCCAGTTGGCAACCTGGGCAACGGTGCAGCGTCCTTGCATTGCCTGGGTCAGCATCAACGGCAACGACGTTTCCACACCGGGCATTCCCGAGGGCGAGTTGGGATAGGGCTGGGCTTTTTCTTCCAGCGTATGAGGCGCATGATCTGTGGCGATGAAGTCAATCACACCATCTAGCAGCGCTTGCCACAGGACTTCGTTATCGTGGGGCGATCGTAGCGGTGGGTTCATTTGTGCGAGGGTGCCGATCGTCGCGTAAGCGCTGGTGTTAAGCAACAAATGCTGAGGTGTGACTTCTGCCGTCACCCAGGCAGGTTTTTCCTGTCGCAACAGATCCGCTTCTTCAGCCGTGGACATATGGAGAATATGTAGTCGTCGCTGATATTTTTTAGAGAGCTTCAGCGCAAGCTGCGTCGCCTGGAGTGCTGCCTGGTTGTCTTGAATCTGTGAGTGAACGGCTGGATCGGTACTGCCTGCAAACTGCTGCCGCCGCTCCATAATCCGCGCCTGGTTTTCGGCATGAACGGCAATGAGGCGATCGCCATAAGCAAAGATCTTTTCTAGCCCTTCCTCTTGATCGTTGAGCAAGGGACCGTGCATCGACCCCATAAAAATCTTGATGCCCGGAGTGGGGTTTGCTTCAAGCAAATCGGGCAATACCTCTGGCGTTGCGCCAATAAAAAAGCCGTAGTTCACCAAACACTTTTGCGCGGCAAGTTGCAGTTTGCTGTCTAGCGTTGGCTGCGTCGTGGTCAGCGGTTTCGTATTCGGCATTTCCAAAAAAGAGGTCACGCCACCCTTCGCGCAAGCACAGCTAGCGGTAAACAAATCTTCTTTATGTTCTAGCCCCGGTTCGCGGAAGTGTACCTGCGGATCGATGACTCCCGGCAACAAAGTCAAGCCTTGTGCGTCAATCTCTCTAACAGCATCATTCGTCGAGACGGGTGGCTGTGTGTCTGCATTGTGGGCATTGACGACCTGGACGATCGTGCCTTCTTGTATTTGCACATTGCCATTCATAAAGTCGCCATCAGGCAGCAAGATGCGGGCGTTGCGAATCAGAAGCGAAGAATTGGCTACCATGCTAGTCACAGTGATTTGTTTAAGGCGGAATCGTTCAAGACGGAAAAATCACCGCCATAATTAGGCTAGATGCCAAAATAAGCGATGAGATGGTTTACAGTTGCATTTATATTGTGATGGGTTAACGACACTGCCTGTACTGCACGGCAAGTATAAGATGCCATAACAAGTCAGCGACTCTTTTGCTCACATTTTTGATTTTTTTTACATTTGACTCTCTATGACACGCGTACAAGACAAGGTATCAGATGAAAAGCCACCTCAGAAGACCACTGAGAATCCCTGGGTAGAGGGACTCAAAACGATCGGACTGAGTGCTGTGCTGGCGTTTGGCATTCGGACGTTTGTGGCAGAGGCGCGGTATATTCCCTCTGGCTCGATGTTGCCGACGCTGCAAATCAACGATCGCCTCATTGTCGACAAGCTGGGCTATCACTTCAAAAAGCCTGAGCGTGGCGATGTGGTGGTGTTTTCACCCACTGATACGCTAGCAAAACAAAATTTTCACGATGCGTTTATCAAGCGGGTCATTGGCTTACCCGGCGATAAGGTCGAGGTAAAGGGTGGACGGGTGTTCATCAACGATCAGGCTCTCAGAGAAAACTATATCGATGAAGACCCTCAGTATCAATATGGGCCTGTCACGGTGCCGCAGGACTCTTACCTGGTGCTGGGCGACAACCGCAACAATAGCTACGACAGCCATTATTGGGGCTTTGTCCCCCGCGATCGCATTATCGGGCGAGCGATCGTTCGCTTTTGGCCTATGAACCGTTTGGGCGAAATCACACCCGAACCCAACTATCAGTAAGGATGAAGGCTAAAGGATAAAAAATTTAGCCTTGTACGTTCCGACAGCCTTTAGCTTTTTCCGACCCAGGTTCTCACCACCCGTCCAGTAATGTTTTGCTGGAGCCAGGGCGTATTTACAGCCAGTGATTTGAGCGATCGTGCGTCTACTGTCCAAACCTGCTGCGGGTCAAACAGCGTCAGTTCGGCAGGCTGACCGGGGGCGATCGTGGCAGCTTTTTGCTGTAAGCACAGTGCTGGACGGCTGCTGAGACTACGCCACAGATCCAGTGCTGTCCATTTCCCCGTAGCGACCAACGCTTGCCAGAGTAGCGGCAATGCCAGCTCTAGACCGATCGTGCCAGGAGGCGCTTCAGCAAAGGCAACGGTTTTTTCTTCGTAGGTGTAAGGTGTGTGATCGATGGCGATCGCGTCGATGGTGCCGCTTTGTACGCCTTGAATCAGCGCGTCCTGATCATCAGCATTGCCTAGCGGTGGTGCAAGGTGCAGATTTGGGTCGTAGCTGCCGATCGCCTCGCTGTTGAGCAGCAGATGCATCCAGGTCGTGCTGGCGGTGATGGGCAAGCCCCGCGCCTTTGCTGCCTCAACGATCGCCACACCCCGCGCAGTCGAAAGGCGCATCAGGTGAACGGGTGTGCCAGTGGTTTCCACGCATTCCAGAAGGGCTGCTAAGGCACTCGTTTCAGCGATCGCAGGAATCCCCGGCAAGCCAAAGCGTAGCGCTGCCTGCCCCTCACGCATGACCCCGTTACCGCTCAAGGCTGTATCAGAAGCCCAAAGCGCGATCGGTTTGGCGATCGGCTGCAAATATTCTAGCAAGCGACGCACCAGCACTAAACTGGTGAGCGATCGACCATCCGCAAAGCCAACAATGTCAGTAGTTGCCAGTTCACCCAACTCGGTCATTTGTTGCCCTTGTACACCCAGGGTCAGTGCGCCCCAGCAGTAGAGGTGGGGAATGGGGAGTCGGGAGCATAAATCTGCTTCCCCTGCCTCTCCTCTCTCCTTTCTCATCTCTCCTCTCTCCTCACCCCTCACTTCCCGCCAGCGGTTCTGCACCCAAGCAACGCTACCCGGATGATCGATCGCGGGTTTGGTATCCGGCAGGATGGCGATACGGGTAAAGCCGCCTGCACTGGCAGCTTGCAAGAGAGATTGCAGCGTCTCACGTTCCTCAAAACCGGGTTCGCCAGAGTGACTGTAAAGGTCAACTAAACCAGTGCCCAGCAACAAACCACGGCAATCCTGCACCTCAGTTGCGTCCGAACTGTCTGCGATCGCATCACCAATCGCCTGCACACTGCCGTCTGCAATGAGCACATTCGTAACGCGATCGGTGTTGGAAACGGGATCGATTACTCGTACTTGTTGAAGTAGTTCGCTGGACATAGGGGAGAGGAGTGAGGGGAGAGGAGTGAGGAGTGAGAACAGTTTTGAGTGAAAAGTGAAGAGTTTTGAGTTGATTGCGCGGTCAGCCATCAGCTATCAGCCATCAGCTTTTGCCTTTTGCCTTTTACCTTTTGCCTTTTGCCTTTTACCTTCTCACCCCTCTCTCCTCTCTCCTCACCTCTAAAGCGCTCCCGCCGCTGTCTTGTCTAAAATACCATCCGACAGATGAACGGTAATATTCATTGCCATCAGAACAGGTTGAATGTCCGTTGTAGCGGCATAATCGATGACGCTGACTGCACCGTTGCCTTGCTTAAAGTTCCAGAAATGCTCTGGACCCAGACCCAGGACGTAGCAGAGAATCGCTTTGTTCACGGCATCGTGGGCAACGACAAGGGTGGTGCCTGGTTCCGGTCTACTGGCAGCGGTTTGCACAATTTGATCCCAGGCTGCGATCGTCCGCTCCCACACTTGCTGGAGGTTTTCGCCTTCAGGCATTTGCACCGTTTCGGGCGATCGCTGCCATTGGTGCAACGTACCGGGATACCCCTCCTCAATTTCTGCTTCTAGCTTGCCTTCCCATAGCCCGTGGCTGATTTCTTTCAGGTTCGCTAGCTCCAGCGACACATCGGGATGGTGTTGCAGAATAACCTCAGCGGTTTCTTTAGGTCGCAGCATCGGGCTACTAACGGCATGATGAATAGGGATCGCCTTCAGGAATGCTGCCGCTCGTTGGGATTGTGCCCGTCCATTCTCGTTTAGCGGTACGTCGATCTGACCCTGAAAGCGCTTTTGGCGGTTCCAATCTGTCTCACCGTGACGCACCAGCAAAAAGCGCGCTCCCTGCTGCCCAGATTTCGGCTTTGGCAACGGTTCGCCCAGATGAGCCGTTAAGTTAAGGGACTCGATTTGCACCGCGTCTCCAAACCCACCTGCAAAGTTCAAAACGCTGATACCGCAGTT
>JBGTJW010000515.1:0-51757 GCA_041744955.1 Stenomitos sp.
TCGATCGCGGATAGCTCAGATTATGCAGCGAACCTTGACTCGCGTCAGTCTGTCACCTTGCAGCCACGGGTGTCTGGTCAGATTGCAGCCATCTATGTAAAAGCTGGCGATCGCGTTGAGGCAGGCACACCCATTATTCAAATTGATGCCGCTCAACAGCGTGCCCAGGTTGCCGGTCGCGATGCCGCAGTAGAGTCAGCCGCGACGGACATCACTGCGGCGCAGGCAGAGGTCGTCAGTGCTAGAGAGACGCTGCGATCGCTCCAGGCAAGACGGGTCGCAAATCTGTCGGACGTTCAGTTTAACCAGAGCGAATATCAGCGCTATCAGGATCTGTTCACCCAGGGAGCCAGCAGCAAGCAAGTGCTTGATCAAAAGCTAAATGCGCTGCAAACCGCACGGGCAACCCTCAGCCAAACGGAGGCAGACATCCAGGCGCAGCAGTCAACAATTGCACGATCGCAGGCAACCGTTGCCAAAAACCAGCGTGACTTACAGCAAGCGCAGGCAAATGTGACAGAAGGGCAAGCCGAGCTTCAGTATTACACCATCAAAGCGCCTTTTGCGGGAGTGGTTGGCAACATTCCTGTTAAGGTAGGCGATTTCGTCGATAACACATCCCCGATGCTCCGCATTACGCAGAACGAGCAGCTTGAGGTGCAAATGCAAATTCCTCTAGAACGAGCTTCTGCTTTACGGTTGGGGTTGCCTGTGCAACTACTGGATGAGCAAGGTAAGGTGTTGCAAACCGGTAAGCTGTCTTTTATTGCGCCGGATGTAGATGCATCTACACAGTCTGTGCAGGCGAAAGCGGTGTTTAACAATTCGAGCGGCGCACTGCGAACCTCACAATTTGCTCGCGTTCGAGTCGTTTGGGCAACTCGTCCGGGTGTTTTGGTGCCAACGACTGCCATTTCGCGTTTAGCTGGTAAGAATTTTGTGTTTGTTGGTACGCCGTTCAAGGCATCGGGCTGCAAAGCCGCCTCGGCAGGAGAGGGGGCACCGCCACCAACCAATGTTGAACCCGACCAACTGGTTATGGCTCAAAAGCCAGTGCAGCTCGGCAAGATTATTGGCAACGACCAGGAAGTGCTGGATGGACTTAGTACGAGCGATCGCATTGCCACTTCCGGCATCCTGAGCCTGCAAAATTGTTTGCTCATCCAAGCGGCAGCACCAAAGTAATGGTTACGGCTTCATGATTGGGCTAGTAGGTAGTCGCTTGTCTGTAGTCCAATAATCTCTCACCACTAACAGCGGGCAGTTTCCTCAGGACACCTGTGCTTTATGATTCTCTCCATCTCTACTTTCTTTATTAAGCGCCCCATCTTTGCAACCGTTTGCTCGATCGTGGTGACGCTCTTAGGGATTGCGTGCATTCCAACGCTGCCGATCGCTCAGTATCCCGATATCGCACCGCCACAGGTAACAGTTACGTCTAACTACATTGGTGCTAGCGCCGAAACGGTCGAATCAACCGTGACCAATATCCTGGAGCGAGAATTAAACGGCATCAGTGACTTGCGGTATATCAAGTCCACCAGCGCCAACGACGGCACCAGCATCATTAATCTGACCTTTGAACTGGGTCGCGACCAGGATCTGGCAGCAGTGGATGTGCAGAACAAGGTGTCAACAGTGCAATCGCGCTTGCCAGGACCTGTGACTCAAACAGGCGTGCAGGTGGCAAAGGCAAACAGCAACTTCCTGCTGGCGATCGGGCTGTATTCCGATCGTGATGAAAAAACTGGAAAAGACGTTTATGACAGCACCTATCTCAGCAACTACGCCGATTTGTACATAGTTGATGCGTTGAAGCGGATTAAAGGGGTTGGTGGAGTGCAAACCTTTGGCGAACGGAAATACGCCATGCGCCTTTGGGTTGACCCTGAACGTCTCGCCAGTCGTGGATTGACATCCCAGGATGTCATCACAGCACTGCAACAGCAAAACCTTCAGGTGGGTGCGGGGCAGATTGGGCAGCCACCCGTTGATGATGGGCAGCAATATCAGTATGCCGTCACCGCTCAGGGGCGTTTTAAGAACGCGGAGGAATTCAACGATCTGGTTGTCAAAACAACCGAAACTGGCACTTTAGTAAAGTTGCGGGATGTGGGTCGAGCCGAACTAGGGGCTGAGAACTATGGATCTTTACTGCGCTTCACACCGAGCGATCGCATTACGCACCAAGGCATTGGGCTAGGCATCAATCAACAGTTTGGCAGCAATGCACTGGATGCTGCCCGCGATGTTAAGGAAGAAATGAAAGTACTGGCAGCGAGTTTTCCGCCGGGAATGCGCTATGCCGTTGCCTTTGACACCACCACCTTTATTGAAGCAGGCGCAGAAGAGGTCATCATCTCACTGATCCTGGCGATTTTCTTAGTGGTGTTAATCATTTACCTCTTTTTGCAAAACTGGCGATCGGCGCTGATTGCCTCGATCGCCATTCCAGTTGCTCTGCTGGGTACATTCGTCTTTGTTAAGCTGCTTGGTTTCTCAATTAATACACTGACGTTGTTTGGTTTGACCCTGGCAACCGGGCTAGTGGTGGATGATGCCATTGTGGTGGTCGAAGATATTACCAAGCGCATTCAAGAGGATGGGATGCGCCCGTTGGATGCCGCGATCGCCTCAATGGACGCGCTAATTGGTGCTGTTATTGCCACTTCCGTTGTTTTGATTACCGTCTTTGTACCTGTTGCATTCTTTCCGGGTACGACCGGGCAGCTTTACAAGCAATTTGCCCTAACGATCGCCTTTTCCATCACAGTTTCGACCTTTAACGCCATTACCCTTACGCCAACCCTGGCAGCACTGTTACTGCGGAGTGGGCAAGTGCCTAATAACTGGCTCTTCAATCACATCAACTCAGCGATTGATCACACTCGGCACAGCTACAGTCGGTCAGTTGGCAGCTTGACGCGGCGGAAAGGGCTGGTGGTAGGGCTGTTTGCAGGAGCATTAGCACTTACCTACTGGGTGTACACAATCGTACCAGGCGGCTTTCTTCCAGAAGAAGATCAAGGTTACTTTATTACGATCGTCCAGGCACCAGAAGGTGTATCGCTCAACTACACCCGCACTGTGTTGGAAAAGGCAGAAGAAATCCTCAAGCAGCAGCCTGAAATCGAAAATATTTTTGCGGTAGGCGGCTTTAGCTTTAGTGGTTCTACCCCCAACAACGGCTTAATTTTTTCCACACTTAAACCCTGGGAAGAACGTAGTCAAGCCGATCAGTCTGTAAAGTCCATTATTGGTGGCTTTTTTCCTCAGCCATCGGGGCTGTTTCCTAAAATGCTAGGCATTAAGGAAGCAACAGTCATTCCTGTCTCACCGCCCGCCCTACAAGGTGTTGGTAATTTTGGTGGTTTCGATTTTCAACTGCAAGACCGCACCGGGCTTGGCTTTGATGTGATTGGTCAGAACCTTGATAAATTCCTGGGTCGTGCTGCAACCTATCCGTCTCCAGATAAGGCTCAGTTGACCGGGTTGCGACCCACGTTTAATGCCAACACACCCCAAATTTCGGTAGAGGTCGATCGCACCCGGGCAAACCAACTTCAGGTGCCACTACAGGATATTTTCAACACGCTGCAAACGTCGTTAGGTTCAACGTACGTTAATGACTTCAACCAGTTTGAACGCACCTACCGGGTCTATGTCCAGGCAGATCAGCAGTTTCGCTCCAACCCCGAAGATATTAAACGGCTCTATGTGCGATCGCAAACGGGCAAAATGATTCCGCTCAGTAACCTGGTGACGATCACTCAGACGATCGGTCCGTCCATCATCACGCACTACAATCTGTTTCGCTCCGTTGAAATCACTGGCGCACCTGCACCAGGCGTTAGTTCTGGGCAAGCGCTACGAGCAATGGAAGCGGTGGCAAAAGAAACATTGCCCAAGGGCTTTAGTTATCAATGGTCTGGGTTGTCGTTGGAAGAAATTGAGTCTGGCGGCAGCGCTATCTTTATCTTTGCGCTGGGGATTGTCTTTGTTTATCTGACCCTGGCAGCGCAGTATGAGAGCTACATCGATCCCTTCATTATTCTGCTGACGGTACCGCTGGCAATTATGGGCGCGTTGATTGCGCTCTTACTGCGTGGTACCGCCAATGATGTTTACACCCAGATTGGCTTTGTCATGCTGATTGGGATGGCAAGTAAAAACGGCATTCTCATTGTGGAATTTGCCAACCAGCTTTACGAGCAAGGGTGGAGCATTACAAAAGCAGCAGTGGAAGCATCGCAAGAACGGTTACGACCGATTTTGATGACGGCAATTTCTACGGTGATTGGTGCCCTACCGCTCTTTATTGCGACCGGGGCAGGGGCAGGTGCCCGCCAATCTCTGGGAACGGCAATCATTGGCGGGATGTGCGTTGCTACCGTCCTCAGTCTCTTTGTGGTGCCAATCCTCTATATCGTGATTAAAACGGCTGAGGCGCGTTACCGTCGTGGACCTTATAAACCCGCGATCGCAGGCGCTCCCGATGCTGAACCCGATAGTTCTACCCCTACGAGTAAGGAAGTCACCTCTAAGCGTTAGGCAGAAACGTGAAGCAGACAAGCCCTACCGCGATCGCACTGAAATCCATCGGTGGTGCTGTAGGGTTCTGTTTCTTTAATACGGTATGAAGTTCTGACGAAGCGATGCGGTCTTGGTAGTCAGCCATGCGAAACTCTCTTAAGTTGGGCTGCGGAATCCTGATGGCGATCGCTTTTTCTGTAGAAAGGATTGGTAGCCAGAGTACGGTACAGGTAAACCGAAGCCCTTCAAGGGGATGAGCGATCGGTAAGTCACGGTCATTCTGTGCTGCTGATCGTGTTTACGAATGCAAAAATGACTGACAAAAAGGATTTTCCTCCCGCAAGGTGCGTTTTCCAGCCGTCTTCCGTTGTAAAAATTTTCACACTCGCTCAAAGGAATCACGTTAGACGCAGCCTGTTGCCAGCGACCGTCCTATTTATGCTTGCTACGGCTCCACTACGTGCCCAGGCGCAATGCGCCGCCGTCTACGCACCTGGAGCACAGCCGCAGCGGATCACTACAGGTTTGTTTGATGGCAGAGTGGGACCGATCAAGGTGATTAACAACACCGAAAATGCAACGCTCATCTCGCTCTACCATCCTGATGCGCCAACGCGAGTCTTTAAATATTGGTACGCTGAACCCGGCAAAAGCTATATGCTCGGCACCGATCACTACAGCAGCGATTGGGGCATTCAAGTCGATGAAGGTCCGATCTGCATTGTGGGACGGGTTGCCAGTTGGGATGGCAGCACCTTCACAACCTTTCCTAGCCGCCTCTTTATTACAGAGGCAACGCCCAGCCTTAAGGGAACCGTCAGTAGCAGTCAGCGACCAGTGGCGCTGACACCCTCACCGCAACGCCCCGCCGACTACGAGGCAATTGCTCGCAAACAACTGGCTGAAGGAGAAGTCCGAGGCAGCCTTATTTCCTTGCTGCGGGCTGCCGATCTGTACAAGGCAAGTGGACAAGTTGCCGAAGAAAAGCGGGTTCGCGATCGCATTAATCAGATTCGTGGCAACTAGATAGCCGCGATGAACTGTACGATTCTTAAGACTTTTTTCCTACAGCTTAAGAATGACTGGAAAAAAATAAAGGGTCGTCTACAATAAAAGTAGCGGAGACGCAAGTTTCCGTTCACTCCTCACACCACATTCCGCCTGAACGTTTGTTCGGGCGGTTCCTTTTTTAAAGCACTACCGACAAAACATCAAAAATTATGTCTAAATGAGTGCGTAGTTGTATCGAAGGTACCAGTTATCGCTATGGTAGAATTTCGGGATAACGATGTAGGCAAGGATTCCTAGAATGGCAGCAGCAGTGCAAGTGACGGATTCTTCTTTTAAACAAGATGTTCTTGAGAGCGAGATTCCAGTTTTAGTCGATTTTTGGGCACCCTGGTGCGGTCCTTGTCGTATGGTGGCTCCGATCGTCGATGAAATCGCTGCTCAGTACGATGGTCAGGTCAAGGTCGTAAAGCTTAATACTGACGAAAATCCTAGCGTTGCTAGCCAATACGGCATCCGCAGCATCCCAACGCTGATGATCTTTAAGGGCGGACAGCGCGTTGACATGGTGGTTGGTGCAGTACCGAAAACCACTCTGTCGAATACGTTAGAAAAATACCTTTAAGTTGGCTGGGTACAGCCCTGGTTCAGTCTGGACAAAGAGACACGATCGCTCAGGGACAACCATTTTAGAGTGTACACGCGGTCATTTCTTCTTTCTAAGTTCTGATTGCTTGGCACTTTTCTAACCTCTGATTGCTTAGCAATACGTGTCTGGTAAAGCACCAGGGTTCACGTCACCAGTCTGCGATCGTTCATCAAACCTATTGCAAAAACGCCGCAAGAACATACTTTTTGCGGCGTTTTTAGTTTATTTACTGAACGAGGGTCGCTGTAATCTCGATAGAATAGGATGCTGGCTGTTGGAGGAATTCATGGCTTCATCTCTGTCGTCAAACCCATCTGAATCGCTTCATGCTGATGTGCTGCGTTTGCTCGATCGTTTACCAAATTCACAGCATGGAGAACTGATTCAGCTTGTGTTGGCAACGATCGTCAGAATGGCGGAGAGTGATATTGACCGTCTGGACTGGAAGATTTGCGCTGCCTCGCTGCAAGATATGGAACGAGCCTTTAAGACATTCTACCCCTATCGGCACGTGCGGAAGATTGCCATCTTTGGCTCTGCTCGTATTACGCCCGACACACCTGAGTATGCTCTGGCAGCAGAGTTTGCCCATCGGGTGACACAGGAGGGCTTTATGGTCATTACGGGGGCAGGCGGTGGCATTATGCAAGCGGGTAATGAGGGAGCCGGACGCGACAAGTCCTTTGGTCTCAACATTCAGCTACCGTTTGAGCAAGGCGCAAATCCGTTTATTGAAGGCGATCCGAAACTTGTTCCGTTCAAGTACTTTTTTACACGCAAACTTTTTTTCTTACGAGAAAGCGATGCGCTAGCGTTATTTCCCGGTGGTTTTGGCACCCAAGACGAAGCCTTTGAATGCATTACGCTGACTCAAACAGGAAAATCATCGCCGGTACCGCTGGTGTTGATTGACAAGCCGGGTGGCAATTATTGGCATGACTGGCACGACTATATTCAGAAGCAATTGCTCAAGCGTGGCTTGATTAGTGCTGATGATCCGAGTCTGTACACCATTACCGATCGGCTGGATGTTGCCTGTGAGACGATCGCCAACTTCTACCGCGTTTTTCACTCCTGCCGCTACTTTGGCAATCGGCTTGTCATTCGTCTCAATTCAGAGCTATCGGAGACTGATGTTGAGCAGTTGAATGAAAACTTCAGCGATATCCTGGTGAAAGGTCGCATCGAAAAGAGTCAACCTTTACCGCAAGAAAAGCAGGATATGGTCGATGGCTACTCTCATTTGGTGATGTATTTCAACCAGCGTGACCTGGGGCGGTTGTATCAATTTATCGCTGCACTCAATCAATTTGGCGCACCGACAGAAGAACGTACTCACCCGGAACGGAAGTAGGTGCTGCTGGAGGGGGTGAGGGAGTGAAGGGGTGAGGGAGTGAAGGGGTGGCGAGGTGGAGAGGAACGGCGTGGGCGATCGTCGGTGGCTAGAAGACTGAGGTGGACTTGATCGGGGTGAGAACTGCCGGATACCGCAAAGAATGTGGTTAGAATACCGCATTGAGGAAAGAAGTTGGCTATTCTAGGGGCTAGTAAACAGTCAACGATGAAGCCCTTGCTATGCTTTCGCAAATTGTGCGTCCGATGGTTCAAACCCAGATTCGACTACTGGCAAATAGTCGCGCCACGCGCCCCACAATGGTTTCTACGGTTGCTCACTGGCTTGGCTTTTTAGGAGTCAGGGCGCAGGTAACGCATCTTGATGCGGGTGCTGGCAAAATTCACATTTCCATTTCGGTCGATAAGCCAGAAGGGTGTGATGCTCATGACTGGCAGCAAATTCTTCACAATTTGAATACGGCTCAAACAGAGGCAGAGGCAGTCTCTATCAATCCGGCAGAGTTTACGCCGCAGCAGCAGAGCAAGAGGCTGCGCGTGCTAGCCTACCTCATTCAGGTGGGCGCACCGGATCGCGCTGTTGACTGGGAAAGCCTCCAACCTCAATTACAGACATTAGGGCTAAGTGAACCAATGGTGCTTGGCATTCGATCGGCGTTGAAGGTGCCGCAAGCGCTTGATGATTTGCTAGAGGGTTTAGATTCGGATGTGGCGGCTGTAGCCCTGCCTAAAGCGGTTAGCATTGCGATGCTCGATCGCCAGGTGAATGCCTCTGAAGACCAGGCTTTAGTAGCGTTGTTAAAGGCAATGAAGCATCAATGAAACGTATGAAAGCTAAGGGATAAAGGCTAAGCAGCATTTTTTTAGCCTTAAGACTTTATCCTTCATCATTGACATGAACGAACTTTAGTCGATACCGATAGAGCGCGACCGGACGATCGCCCGCCTTAAAGTAGTCGCCATCCTGCGGCGAGAGATAAATGGCTGTGACTTGGTCTGCTGTGATTGCTGGCTCTCCTGTAGTGGCAACTTCGGCTGCCAGATGGTGGTACGCCGTCGTCGTTTCGACCTGATTCAAGTAAGGATTGGGTACACCGCGAAAGACCTGCTGAAACAACTCGCTGGTCAGAAAGTCGTCATCGGCAGGCGTTTCGACCGCACGGGCAGTCACAACAGAAATAAGTTGTCGTCCATCTTGCATCAGTGTGAGCTGGCGGTTGGGCGATCGCGGATCGACGGTGACAGCCAGCACGCGATCGCCCAAGTAGGCTTTTGCTAAGTTGAAGCCGTTAAAGGCACGATCGGACACCACCGCATCTTTCATAAGCCCTTTCAACGGCAGCAACGAGAACACAGTAGCATTCGTTGACAGTGAACGAGACGGCACAAAGCGAACGTTACAGGCGATCGCCTGATTCAAATATTTTTGATTGCTGTCAAAACCGGGTGTGACGATCGCGGGTGCCAGGGGTGCCGCCAGTTCCACCAATGTACTGGTCATTTTCCAGGTGCCAGCCAACCAGTCGGGGTACTCTAGATCGCCGTTAGCTGGCTGCACGGCTGGTTTATCGTCCCAATGCGGAAAAGCAGCAAGGCGATCGGCAAGCAATCCAGCCTGGGCGGTACTACTCAACCACAGCCAGCAGACCAGGGTGCAACAAACAACCTGCAAAAGTGGCTGAAGTGAAGGAAAACTGTACTTAACGTTGCTGCATAACGGTAGGCTTCGCGCATCGGGTACGACCTTGAGGCGCACCCCAGCTTTCTCCCGCAGGAAAAGGGATAAGCGTTTCACCACCCGTCTGCCGATGTAGAACGGTTGGAACAGTGAAGAAGCCAGCGCTTCCGGCAACGCCCCAAACTTAACGTATTGCCACCTTCTCTTCATGCTGCCTGCTGCTGCGATCAGTCTCAATCGTATCAAGGGTTGAGCCAACACACAGGCAAAAAGTGCAAGTAGGCTTAAAAGCTTTAACTAAATTACGCAACGTGCGACTTTTCTTAAATGTCTGCTCAGATTGCCCCTCCATGAAAGCCTCAACGCAGGGATTCAGTAAAAGTGCGGAGCAATTTCAGCGATTTCTGCGAGAGTTTCTTCATCGTGATTGTTAACACTAACAAAAGCAGAGGAAGCAGCGAGTCGTTTTAGCTTGCTGTAAAAAGGTTTAGAAATTGCTTTGTACAAAAATCAATTAGAAGAAGTTCCCATACGGAGATAGAGAGAAGAACGGATGCTAAACGCACTGATGATGGTTTCAAATGCCTTCATCTCGTTAAGTTATTTCATCATTGCGTCCTTGCTACTGCTGCCCTTCTTGAAGGGAAAGCAAAAGACACCGCTGGTATTGGTCACGATTCTGGTGTTCTTCAGTTGCGCGTTGGGGCATGGTGGACACGTCTTGCTGATGCTAGAGCAGGGACATCAAACCCATACCTCACTCTGGCTGCCATTCCAGGTAGGCGTTGACCTGAGCACCGCCATGATTGCGGCAACCTATATTGCACTACGGCGCTCTTATGCGTTCTTAATTGATGGCCCCTTGCTGCTAACCCAGACTCAAGATCAATTAACAGAAACGCTAGATGTACTAGCGCATATGAATGAAAATTTAGAGTCAATGGTTCAAACACGAACAACGGTACTATCCAAGGCGAATGAGCAATTAGAGTACGAGATTGTGAAACGCAAGCAAGCAGAGACGGCTTCGCAGCAGCTTTTGGAGCAGTCTGAACAACAAGCGCGACTCCTGCGTACCGTAATTGACTCAACCCCTGACTGGATCTTTGCGAAAGACCACAACTTTCGCTACATCTTTGTTAACCAGGGGTATGCATCTGCACTCAATCAAACTCCAGAGACGATGCTGGGTAAGGATGACCTGGAGTTGGGCTTTCCTGAAGAGTTAGTTTTAGGGAAGCTTGAGCAAGGCAGGGAGGGTTTTCGGGCGGATGACCAACGTGTCTTAGCGGGTCAAATCATTCATAATCCTCATGATCTGGCAACCTACGCTGATGGTTCCTTACATATTTTTGATACGCAGAAATTTCCCCTGTTTGATGCCAAAGGTCAGATTTTTGCAGCTCTGGGCTTCGCTCGTGATATTACCAGGCACAAGCAGGCAGAAAAGGCACTTCAGGAAAGTGAGGGTCGGCTACAGGCAATTTTAGATAACTCGCCCGCCGTGATTTACTTGAAAGACACTGAAGGGCGCTTCCTCTCAGCCAACCGTCAATTTCAAACCATCTTTCGTGTGAGCCAGACTGAAATTGTTGGAAAGAGCAACCACGACGTGTTTCCGCCTGCTTTAGCTGCTGCCTTTCATGCGAATGACCAAAGTGTCCTGCAAGCAGGCACCGCGATTCAGTGGGAAGAAGAGGCGTTACAGGAAGATGGTTTGCACACTTACCTATCACTAAAATTTCCCCTATTTGATGCCGACGGGAATGCCTATGCCGTTTGCGGTATGTCTACTGATATTACAAAGCGTAAGCAGACAGAGGTAGTGTTGCAGCAATCGGAAGCGCAACTGCGAGAAAAAGCACGGCAGCTTGAACAAACCTTGCTGGAGTTGCGGCGGACTCAAACGCAGCTCGTACAGACTGAAAAGATGTCTAGCTTAGGGCAACTTGTTGCTGGCGTAGCCCACGAGATCAATAATCCGGTCAACTTTATTTATGGCAATCTAATTCCTGCGGGTGACTACATTCAGGACTTACTCAAACTGTTGGCACTTTACCAGCAGCATTATCCAGAGCCGCTGCCAACGATCGCCGCCGAGATTACCGCGATCGACCTAAACTTTATCGTTGCTGACCTGCCCAAGCTGCTGTCATCCATGAAAACAGGCGCAGAGCGCATCCGCGAAATTGTGCTGTCTTTACGCAACTTCTCACGCTTAGATGAGGCTGAACGCAAGACAGTTGATCTTCATGAAGGGATTGATAGCACTCTACTGCTGCTGCAACATCGGTTCAAGGACAAGCCAGACCAGATAAAAATTACAGTGCTTAAAGACTATGCCGACCTGCCTTTAGTGGAATGCTATGCTGGACAGCTTAATCAGGTGTTGATGAATCTGCTGACCAATGCGATCGATGCCTTGGAGGAAAAATACTCCCAAGAGCCGCCCCAAACCGCTCCCCCAACCATTCACATTCAAACGGAACAGTTAGATTCAGAGTGGATTCGCATTCAAATAACAGACAACGGTGCAGGCATCCCCGAAGCCGCTCAATCACGCTTATTTGACCCGTTCTTTACAACGAAAGCGATCGGTCAAGGTACAGGGTTGGGGCTATCCATTAGCTATCAAATCATCACTGAAACGCATGGAGGTAAGCTGCAATATCGGTCTACACCGCAGCAAGGAACAACCTTTATGATCGATCTGCCTCTTGGAGTTTCGCACAAAAGTCATAGAAGGTCAGCATTGGTCACGACTCAATAGCGCCTTAAGTGAATGGGTTCATGCTGAGTCGAACCCGCTTTGCTAACGCTGTCTGTCTTCCTGCCTTGACCCTCGATCGCTGTCGGGGCATGACTTGGACCTTGTGGTGAGTACAGTTGTAGACAGAACAACTGTTTGAATTAGAGACTCAGGGGTACTCTAAGCTAGGCAACTTAAACACTTTCGTGGATCAAGCTTGATATGCTGTCATCGCAGGACGCTACATTACCCTTCACTCAGGAAGCGTTACTCCACCGTATTGCAAATCGCATTCGCCAATCCTTAGAGCTTGAGACCATCTTAAGTACGACAGCAGCAGAAGTTCGCGCTTACCTGGGCACCGATCGAGTCAAAATTTATCAATTCCAACCCGATGAGCATGGGATTGTTGTAGCAGAGTCACTGGAAGGCGATCGCTTACCGTCACTGTTAGGACTCAACTTTCCCGCAGACGACATTCCTCGTTATGCCCGTGAACTGTTTGTCCGTGCGCGGCAGCGTTCGATCGTCGATCTGGGTAGCCATGAGATTGGTATTAGCTCACTCAACTGTCCTGAAACCGGAGAAGCCATCACCACAACGGATATTCGGTATCGTCCCGTTGATCCGTGCCACCGCGAGTACCTGACAGCAATGGGAGTCAAATCCTCTGTCGTCGTGCCGATCGTGCTGGAAGGCGAAGCTGCCGGATCGTACCACCTGCCCTCGCTCCATCCTTCCAAGCAGCTTTGGGGACTTTTAGTCTCACATCACGCGACCCCTCGTGCTGTCACGGAAGCAGAATTGCAATTTATCCAGGCGGTGGTAGACCAGGTTGCGGTTGCCATTGCTCAATCGGTTTTGCTAGAGCAAATGCGTGCTCAGGCACGCCAACAAGCCAATATGAATCAGGTTACGGCACAGCTACAAACGTCGCCCACAGTCAATTGGCAGGATGCACTGGAAGCGGCTTCTCTCACCCTTAGTGCAGGTGGTCGGCTGTATCTCTTTGGAGATAGTTGTTCACCGAAAGAAATTTACACCAATGGGGAGCAGCCCGCTCTCATCGATCCCATCCAGAACCGTTCCATTGAAGAGAACTTGTTATGGCAGCAATATCTACACTCTGTCCTGGAGCAGCCTTCGGATGAAACGGGGCATAAACCCTGGTCAGTTGAGTGGATGCGAGCCGTTTATGAACTGGCAGAACCGACTCCTAACTTCAAGCCGATCGCGTCATCCTGGGCAGTGAATGATCTGTATCAAGAGCCTCTATGCCGTACCCTTGCGCCCTTCTTTGATGGCACAAGCATTCGCAGCGCTCTCATTATTCCTCTTAAGCACGGTGCCCAAATCATTGGCTGCTTAACCTTTTTTCGTAGCGAAATACAGACAGAAACTCAGTGGGCTGGCTACCACGATCCAGATACACGTCAGTTGATGCCGCGTCAATCCTTTGAAGGCTGGAAGCAGCTTGAGAAAGGACAGGCGCAGCATTGGACGGAAGAAGAGATTAAATATGCTCAGGCTCTCGGAGAACGCTTTACGGCAACCATTAAACAATATCGGCTGTATCAGCAGGTGCAAACGCTCAATACCAATTTAGAACGGCAAGTAGAAGAGCGAACCGAAGCACTCAGACAGCAATCTGGGCAACTTCAGCAGTCCAATACCGAGCTAGAACAGGTAGTGGAACGGCAAATGACACTGTCTCGAATCGTTGCCAAAATTCGTGAATCCTTAGACATCGACACCATCTTTCAAATTGCCACGCAGGAACTAAACACCGTTCTTAAGGCAGAGCGCGTTGCTGTTTACCGCTTTAATGCCGATTGGGGCGGCGAGTTTGTCAGCAATTATGAAGCCGTCACACCCGAATGGCAAAGCAATGGGCAGCTTGGGGTAAACACCGTTTGGAACGATACCCACTTACAGGACACTCAAGGCGGGCAATACCGCACAGGTGCCAACTCAGTTGTGCATGACATTTACCAGCAGGGTTATGCTCAGTGTCATATTGATATGCTTGAGCAATTCCAGGTGAAGGCATTTATGGCAATTCCCATCTTTGTCGGTCAAACGCTGTGGGGCTTGCTGGGTGTTTATCAACACTCTGCAACTCGTCAATGGAGAACGCCTGAGATTAAGTTTGCCAGCCACATTGCAGAGCAATTGGGAGTTGCCCTGCAACATGCAGAGTTGCTGGCTCAGACACGGCGGCAGGCTGACCAGTTGACACAGACTTTGAACGATTTGAAGCAAACACAAGTGCAGTTATTTCATAGTGAGAAGATGTCTAGCCTGGGACAATTAGTGGCTGGAATTGCCCATGAAGTGAATAATCCCATTAACTTTATTGGTGGCAATCTGGCTCACATCCATGAGTACACTCGCACGTTATTGAAGCTGCTCCAGGCTTATCAGCAACAAACACCCACCCCATCACCAGACTTGCTTCAGCTTTTGGAAGACAGTGATTTGGCTTATATTGAAGAAGATTTTCCTAAGCTCTGTGCCTCAATGCGGATGGGAACTGAGCGCATTCGGGAAATTGTTCAATCGTTGCGGAATTTTTCACGGGTAGATGAAGCCGAGGTAAAAGCGGTAGACCTACATGAGGGGCTAGAAAGTACGCTCTTGATCTTGCAGCATCGCTTGAAATTAGTTTCCGGTACGCCGATCGAGATTGAAAAGCACTATGGAACCTTGCCTCCAGTTCACTGCCATGCAGGACAACTCAATCAAGTGTTTATGAATTTGATTGGTAATGCGATCGATGAATTAGAGACCACTGAAAAAGACCAACCAGTTTCCAGAACAGTGACCGTTTCAACCCGCTGTGCCGAGCCTGGTTGGGTAGAAGTCTCGATTAAGGACAATGGTCGTGGCATCGCAGAGGACATCCAAGCGAAGCTGTTTGACCCTTTCTTCACCACCAAGCCGATGGGCAAGGGCACCGGGCTGGGCTTATTCATTAGCTACCAAATCGTTGAAAAGCATGGGGGACAGCTAATTTGTCAGTCTCAGCCAGAGCAGGGGACGGCGTTTATTATTAAACTGCCTTGTTAAGTGAAGAGCAACTAGGAGTTGAAGCGACTACTAGAGATTGTCGATCGCCACTGGTTCCACCGTATCCGCCATTGTGAAACCGAAGACCCTGGAGTAAAAGTAAAACTCACCATCCAGCGTCCGTTTGATGTTTTCGGCTTTGCGAAACCCGTGTTGTTCGCCTGCAAAGAGAACATACGCCACGGGAAGTTTTTTGGCGCGGAGGGCATCGACCATCATTTCTGCCTGGTTGGGCGGCACAACTTTGTCTTCATCTCCCTGAAAAAAGATCACGGGGCAGGAGAGGCGATCGGTGGCATAGAGGGGCGATCGCTCTCGGTACAGGGCTTCAGCTTCGGGGTAGGGACCGATCAACCCATCCAGATAACGGGCTTCAAATTTGTGGGTGTCTTTTGCCAGCGCTGCCAGGTCGCTCACGCCGTAAAAGCTGGCACCCGCCTTAAAGACCTTGCGAAACGTCAGTGCTGCCAGCGTGGTATAACCACCCGCGCTGCCACCGTCGATGACCAGGCGATCGCCATCGACCCGACCAGCATCAGCGAGATATCTGGCACCATTAGCGCAGTCATCCACATCCACAATGCCCCACTGACCTTTTAAGCGCTCACGATAGGCACGCCCATAGCCTGTGCTGCCGCCATAGTTGACATCCAGCACCGCAAATCCGCGACTTGTCCAGTATTGGATCTTCAGGTTAAACACGGTTGAGGTGGAACCAGTCGGACCACCGTGGCTTTTCACCAGGAGCGGCGGACGTTCATCCGTAGGCGCAGCGTAGTCTTGATTGGTAGGCGGGTAGAAAAAGCCGTAAGCGATTAAGCCGTTTTCGGTGGGAAAGGCGATCGACTCGGGTACAGAGAGATAACCTGGGTCGATTGCCAAACTGCTGGAGCGACGGAGTACCTCAAGCTTCTGGGTTGCCAGATCCAGTTGGGCAATCACCCCTGGCTCTGCTGCCGAACCCGCATTAAACAACACTCGACCCGCCGCCACATGAATACCGCCAATTTCGGTGTAGGGCGTGGCGATCGGCTCCAGTTGCTTCGTCTGTGTCTCCAAACTGGCAAGATACGAAATGCCATCCTTGCTATAAGTACAAAGCAGACGTGTTGCAGACTCAAAGGCGTAGTTTGAGATGCCGAAAACCCAATGCGGCGAACCAAATTCGGCTTCCATCGGGCAAAGCATTTCGGTTTCTGCCTGCACAACCCAACGGTACAGATTCCACCAGCCAGAGCGATCGCTGAGAAAGTACAGCACCCCATCGGGCGACCACTTTGGTTCCACTATTGACTCGTCCACACCACCCGCAATTTTCTGGGGTTCCTCTAGCGTCCCGTCGGCTGAGATGGCTGCCACCCACAGCTCAGTGCTATCCCAGGGCATATTCGGGTGGTTCCAGTTAATCCACGCCAGTTGAGTACCATCGGGGCTAAGGCGTGGCGAGGAGTAGAAGTCGCTGCCAGAAACGAGAATTTGTTGATCGGTGCTGCCATCCAGACTGAGGCTGACGATCGTATTGACTGCCTCGCCCTCGCCTGTATGGTCTTCTCGCACATAGATCAGTTTTTGGCGTTGGGTATCAATCACACCATCGGCATAGCGCCAAGCGACTTCAGGGGTAATGGCGACGGGTTCAGCCCCCACTTCCTGCCGATACAAACGCTGATCGGCAAAGTTAGAAAAATAGACCGTGCCCTGATGTATGAGATATGACCCGCCTCCATACTCATGCACCCGCGTCCGTACATTAAATGGGGCGGGTGTCACGTCGGTAGTTTGTCCATCGAGACTGCGCTGCACCAGTACATTACGACCCGCTTCGGTGGGGCGCAACTCTGTCCAGTACACATTGTCGCTATCCAGCCGGACGCTGCCTAAGCCGATCGTGCCAGCCACAATTAAATCAGAAGAGATGGGAGATTTCCAGGAGCCGTAAGAGTCAGTGCGAGAAGAGGTCATAAGGTGGGGGAGAGGAGTGAGGGGAGAGGAGTGAGAAGTGAGGAGTGAGCCTTTAGCTTTTAGCTTTTCAACTCCTGAGCCAGCCAGCAACTATTGTAACGAGGTCTTCTGAAGGCTGAGATCTTGAACGATCGCAGCAAAGATCGCATCGATCGTTTCTTTGGTGGCATGAAACTTTGGCACATTCCAGGCAGGTGGGTGCGATCGCTCCAGTTCATCATCGTTGAGATAGACGTGATAGCGAAGCTCAATTTGCAGCGCTTCTACGTCTGCCATCTGACCATAGTGTCCCGTAATGTAGCCACCATTGAACACTTTATTTCGTACCGTCTGATAGCCGTTGCTCAGAAAATGTTTTTCTACGGTTGTGATTAAAATGTCTGAACAGGTTTTGCCATTGCGGTTGCCCAAGCAAACTGCCTCTGTTAATGGCACGCCAAAACTATGCAGATCCAGCAGGTAAACGTGACCGAACGCCGCAATACTTTCCTGGAGGAGTGCAGTTAATTTTTGATGGTATGGCAGGTAGAAGGTGTCGATGCGTTCCTGTAATTGGTCAGGGCTGGGAAGCATCGCATAAATTGGTTTGTCGAAGGCAGTTTTCTCCGGCATCACCGCTGCCCAAAAATTGCCAAAGATGGGATCTTGCAGTGGGCGGTTGAGGTCAACAACATAGCGGCTATGTGTCGCTTGCAGCACCGTAATGCCTAGAGCAGGGAGCGATCGATACAGTTGATCGAGATGCCAATCCGTGTGGGGTAGCGCCTGGAGGTGTTCAGGTAGAAACTGAGCCGCGATCGCGTCAGGAACGATCATCCCGCTATGTGGCAGGTTTGCGACGATCGGCACCGCTTGCCCCAATGGTAAATGCAAAAGATAGGGCTTCATATGCATCAGCATAAGACGGATTGAAAACCAATGCCCTTTTTACACGCAACGTAGCAACTGCTGTATCGATCAAAGAACATTCTGTGGAGAGAGTGAAAATGGCTGTGAAATGGCTGGAGTGGGCACAGAACTTATAGGCGATCGTTGTAGTTCACTAGGATGCAGCTTATTTTTGATTGTAGGGGCGATCGCACGGTTGCTTCGATGAATTCAGTTGGGACAGAAACTCTATGCTTTGCCAGTATGCTTTGCCAGGATGTCGAGCTTCGCTTTTGCATGGTCACTCGATCGTACCTCTTTCATCCTTTAGCCTTTAGCCTTCTCCCTCAACTATCTCCCACAGCGCATCAATCCCTGAACTTACGCAACTTGAAGCGATTGTCCGAGCGTTTTGGGTTCTGGCAACGGCATTCCTTCATGGGAAGCGGACTCGACCAGAAGTTCCAGCACTTCTTGAGCATTTTTAACTGCTTCTTCGTAGGTATCGCCGTGCGTCACAGGCTGCATCACCACGTCTTGAAACTCAGGCAAGATGACAACAAAGCATTGATCTTCTTCTGACCATTGAATGATAACGGTGTACTTCATTCCTCTGACTACTTTTTTAAGGTTGAATGACTGCCAAAATGTCTTGAGGGCGCATCGTTGGTAAGCCTGATATCCCTCGAAAGTCTCGAATGTTGTATGTTGCAAAGTAATCGATCGCAGCTTCAGACGCTAATGCTGCCAACCGTAAGTCGAAGATTTTGGCTGAGGTGATCCGTCGAGACACTGCCAGTTCTAGAGTTTTCTCGATCGTCGCCAAAGTTGGATAGAGTATCTCAAAGGTGCCACTGAAATACGTTCCAGTGATTAATTCGCTTGCTTGAGATGGCGTTAAAGGGCTATCGATCATTGCAACGGGGTTTGTCAAAACTCGATATAGCTCAACGATGTTTTGTTCAGCGATGATGCCTTGAACGCTTTGCTGAAAGGCAGCTTCTAGCAGTGATGCAGAGTCAGAGTGATAAACCGACGCTTGATCGTGAGCATAGACTAAAACGTTGGTATCGAAGAAAACTCTAATCGGACTCATAGATTTTGTCTCGATTCACATAGTTCTCTTTAACTCCCAACTTAAACGTTGGAAAGGGATACTTTCGCTTGGTAACCAGCGTAATAACGACCTCAACCTCATCACCCTCTTGAATATCTTCTGGCAACGAATCAATTAAAACAATGCTTTTGTCTTTGACATATCCTTTCATCAACGCTACCTCATCCCTTAACGGTTGTATCTACTGTTAATTATCGGCTTTTGGCTTGCGTTCAAGAATCGGTCGAATGATTTCTAGCTGTTGCTGCCATTCTTCTTCTGTTTTAGGCGGCGGAAACCAGGTTGCTTCTGAATCGGGGCTGCGACGACTGATCAATGTTTCAACGGCTTCGTCGTCATCTCGATGTGCCAAAACATAAGCGATAAGTTCTTTCCGAGGCATGGTCTTAAAATCCGGTTTCATTTAAAAACCTCCAGGTTCCATCACGATCAATGAGGATCTCAAGCGTCTCAGCGGCGAGGATGTAAATCGTTCCGACTTTGGCATCAAAGCGAAAGAGCTGGGTATCTCGATAATAGTTCGATAGCATCTGGCAAACGCGGATACACGCAAAGCCCTGTTCAGCAGTTGGTAAAATGGCACACCCCTCAATTCTAATTCCACCATTTTATCCTTTCCCCCTACTCCCTACTCCCCACTCCCTACTCCCCTTCCACTATTTCCCACAGCGCATCAATCCCTGCTCTCACACAGTCCTCCTCCTGATGCAATGCTTTGTCTAAGCAACGGTCAATTCGTAGTGCAACGCTAAAATTTCATCGGCATTCAAGATTGCCATTGCGTATTCGTGTCCGTTGGAATCGGCAAATTCAACAAGATATTGAGGTTGTTCAGTTGCGTAGAGTTCAACAATGGTGCCAACTTGACCAATCGGCAATTGGACAATCGCCTGGTAGTCCGGTTCCACTAACGTCAGCCGATCGCGGGGAACTGGCTTCAGTGTCGCTACAACATCAAAAAGTTTATAGTCTGGCATGGTGATTTATTTGATAAACGCAGAAATTAAGCGGGGATTAGGATTTTCTGTTGTAATTTCCCAGAGAGTACGAAGGACAAGCTCGTCGTTTTCTGGTATTACCCAGTCAACTTTGAGTACCTGTCCAAACTCTGTAGTGTTTTGCTGCACCACCTCGCCATTGATCGCAGCGCTCTGAATCAATTCTCGTAGATCATCAGCATTTTCAGCCGTAATACCTAGTGCAGACGCAAACACCCTAGCTTTGTGCTTTCCAGACGGATGTTCTGGATTGAGACAATAGCCAATCAGCTTTTGTAGGGAAACATCAGCCTGATCGCTATTCGGCAACTTCATCCTTTATCCCTCCCCCTCCACTATCTCCCACAGCGCATCAATCCCCGCTCCCACACACTCCTCATCCTGATGCTGCTCAATCCACTGAACGATCGCAGGCTCGACCCAATCAATCGTCTTGCCTAATTTACTTAGTACTTGTGCTGTCATAGAACTTATATATGTACTTTCATCATTCAGCAGAGATAGCAAAGTCGGCAGTATATCAATAGATGAATTGCTTAATTCACTGACTATCTCATCAATGTCAAAGGTCATAAATAGCGTCACATAATCCTCATCACTAGATAAAGCCAACAACTGTTGTATAGTCTTATCGAATTTTTGCTCAATGTTTTCAACAGGCTTTACTTGTTTCGTTACTGTCTCGTAGAGATAGTCGTAATCATAAATGACAGGATGACTGGGGAGAGCTTGCATAACTTTAGCTGAGAAAATCTCCTCTAAATGCATCAGCATGCTAAGTAGTTCTAACCCTGAATACTTTCTGAGATTCGTTAAAAGCTCTTCTATAACTGCCTTTTCTTCTCCTAACTCAGCCCTATAATTCAACAACCGCAGTGAATTAATTGAATCGGCTGCATTCTTAAGTAAATCCAAAGCCTCAACCTCAAAGCTTGATTCGCTCAAGCTACAGAATATATGTTGAACCTGATAATAGGCTTTCTCCCCAACACATTTTTCGCTGCGCACCTCTAACTTAATCATTGCCTTTAGAATTTCCGTTGGCAGACTTGGATCTGTACCTTTTAGCCCTTTTGGATCTTCTGCCAGACACCGCCCTGCAAACAACAGATCGCGGTGGAGACACTGTTCATAGGGGCTATTGGCAGTGAGGACTTTACGGATGGCTCTCGCGGCTTTTTTGGGGCTTTTCTGGGCGATGAGGAGGAGCAGCACTTCGCGCCAGTGGGGGTCGTGGAGGTGTTGCTCGATATGGGTGAGGACAAGCTCGAAGTCGTCTTCGTTGTCTGCCTGGTAGTTGATGTCTTGGGCGGCGAGGTATTCCTGGAAGGTTTTGTGGACGAAGGCGTAGCAGTCCTGTCCCTGTTCGTTGAGGAGTCCGGTTCTGTCGCGGATGAATTTCACAAAGCGATCGGCTTCTGCTTTCGCTTCGTAGTGCTGGAGTTGCTTGAGCGTCTTGATTTCCTGGCAGAGTTTTTGGATCAGTTCGTCTTTGTCAATGAGCGTGCCGCCTTCGCGATCGCCCGTATTCCCTTGCGTGTGAATCCAGTACGCCAGACTTTCCATCAAGCGGCGCAGGTCGTCCAGTTGCAGGTATTGAAGGACGGTCTGATTGCTCAGTTCCTTGTTGTCATCCCAGGCGGTGAGCAGCGTTTCTACCGCTTTGTCGTAGAGTTTGTAGCGTTCGCGGGGCAGTCGTGCCTGATAGCGATGAATCAGCGCAATGATGGTCAGCAGCAAGGGGTTTCGCGCCAGCAGTTTAATGCGATCCTGCTGATTCAGCGCTTTTTGCAGGCTTTCTTTGCGGCGTTGGGCTTCTGCTTTGTCTTGTACGCGGCTCGTGTACCAGCGATCGCAAAACTCCTCAATCTTTTTATCGTCAAAGGGCTGTAACTCGTAGTGCGGAAACTCCTCCGTGCGGAAAAAGTCGCGCTTGTACCCAGCAGGACGCGAGGTGATGATGGCGCGATTCTGCGGATACTGTCCCAAAAAGTTTTCGATGCACTGCACCAGATGGTAGCGCTTTGCTTCTTCTGCCACTTCGTCTAAGCCATCGAGGAGGATGAGCGCCCGTCCATTGTTCAGCCAGTGTTCAAAGAAACCCTTTGGTAACGGCTTGCAAGACATGGTGGTTTCGGCAAACTGCCGCGCATACTCAGGGATAGTGACATCGGGCGTTCGTGCCCAATCGCGAATACGAATCAAGATTGGCAGCGGCAATGCGTCTGCATCGGTCTGCAATGCCAATGGATCGAGTCGCAATCCTTCTGTATCCGGATGCATTCGCGTTAGATCAGGTTGCATTTGAGATCGATCGCGATCGAGTCCTTCTGTAAGACGATCCATTCCTTCTGCATTCGGAACCATTCGTGTTGCATCGCGATCGATTTCTTCTGCATCGCGATCGAGTCCTTGTGTAGAGACATCGCTTGCACTTGCGATCGCCCCCTGTCGTTCTGCCAGCGTCACCGCAAAGAAACTCATCAGCGTTGTTTTACCCGAACCCGGTGCGCCTAACAGCACAACCTTCTTCTGATGCTGGTTAAGGAGTTGCCGCGCGGAAAATTTGCGACCCGATCGTTCTAGCTGCGATCGCAACCGTTGTTCCTGCAATAACTCCGCCTGCCGCCCCTGCTCCCCTTGCTCCTCAAACAACGATCGCTCAAATGCCAGTCTCGATCGCGACCCTCCATCCTCCTCCACATCTGGCATCACAAAGATCTGCGCCAAACGTTCGGCTCGTTCCACATCATGTCCCGGCACTGCAACGCCTGCAAACTTCACGTCATCAAACCAGTTGACTAACTGTTCCAGATAATCGGCTTTTGCTACCTGAAAGCAAATGGTGGTAATGGCATCAAAGTAGGCATTGGCAAGGGTCTTTAGCCAGGGTTCGAGAGTGTCGTCTGGAACGTTAAGGGTGCGATCGGACGCAATGTGTTTGGCGACCTGCACCAGGATAGCGACATCCGGCGCACCGTCTTGCTCCAACGGTTTCTGCAATTCGCGCTGCACCTCTGGATGTTCGAGCAGTGCGGCAAGAAACGTATCGGCTTGTTTGTCGTCGCAGTGATAAAACACGGCGTTGTTAACCTTTTGCCCTTGATCGAACGCGCCTGATTGCTGCAATCCGACCTTCAGCGCCTTTTCAAACTCGGTCGGATGCAGCTTATGCTTGACCGCTGTTGCGATCGCGCCTGCCACTTTTGGCAACGCTGCTTTGACCAATCCACCCGCGATCAACTCAAATACCATAGCGAGATCCTTTTGCTCTGACCGCTATTATGGCGTAACGGCTTTAGATCCCCGACTTTTTCAAAAAGTCGGGGATCTGGGAGTATAAGAGCATAATTCACTTTCCCACTCATTCAACTTTCATCCAACCGTGTTGAACTCTAAACCTGTCTGCGATCGCTGGTTTGCCACGCAACAAATTAATTCCGGTCTGTATTGCATTGGCGAACAGCACTATTGGGAGTGGAATCGCGCGAACCTGTGGCTCATCAAAGGGCAAAAGCAGGATTTGTTGATTGATACTGGGTTGGGCGTGGCAAGTTTGCGTCAACATCTTGCCTCCTTGCTAGATAAACCATTGCTGGCGATCGCCTCTCACGTCCATTTTGACCATGCAGGCGGACTGCACGAATTTGACCACAGGGCAATTCACGCCGCTGAAGCAGAGGCTTTACGAACGGGCGACAACCACATGGCACTGTGCGATCCCAAATTTGGCTGGGTGCTGGATGAGCATTTTGAGCAATTGCCCTATGCAGGGTTTACCGCGATGACATATACGCTCCATAGTGCGGAACCAACGCAGCTTTTGCAGGAAGGGGATGTTTTGGATCTAGGCGATCGTGCGTTTGAAGTGTTGCACTTGCCCGGACATTCACCCGGTTGCATTGCGCTGTACGATGCCAAAAGTCAGGAACTCTTTTCTGGCGATGTGATCTACGATGGCGAACTGCTCGACCAACTGCCCGGAAGCGATATCCCCACTTATATCGCGACCTATGAGCGCTTGCAGAAGCTACCGATCGAAACAGTCTATCCTGGTCACTACGCTACGTTTGGGCGCGATCGCTATCAGCAAATTATGGTGGATTATCTAGAGGCGAAGCGGCAACCGGGGTGTCCGGGGGAGGGGAGGGTGAAGGGGTGAAGGGGTGAGGGAGTGAAGAGTGAAGGGGTGAAGGGGTGAGGTAGTGAGGGAGATGAGAGCAAAAAGGGAGAAGAGGAGCGGGGGGAGATGGAGCATTTGCCAGATGGTTTGAGGCGGTTGTTTGAGGCGGCGTTAGAGCCGGATGAGTTGTTTACGGCGTTGATGCCAGCGTTAGGAGCGGTGTTGCCGTGCGATCGCTCTTTCCTCTATTTACGAGAGCCAGTCAAACAACATGGAATCATTACGCACTGCTGGGCACGCGATGGTCGGGAGGCAGATTGGCTGGGTGCCGATTGGCTGGAAGGTGAGAATGCACCGCCAGATCCACTCATGACGATCGCGCTGCGTACTCCTATTGCCGTGTTTGTGGAAGATATTGAGACGGTGGGTAGTGATGTGGTCGATCGCGCCTACGAGCGAGAAATCTTTCGGCATCGCGCCTTGATTCATGCACCGCTTTATTTTGATACGGAGCTGATTGGCATTTTGGAATGCTCCGTGTTCGACACGCCGAGGGTCTGGAGTGCAGACGATCGACAGTTAATCGCACATCTGCAAGCCAAACTCACGGCTCCCGCACAGGCGTATCAAGCCACCCTCTTTAATGTGTAAATTTAGCCTTCAGTCTTTAGCCTTTAGCCGTCAGCCTTCAGTCCTATGCGGATCGCCGATCGCTGACCGCTCTACTACTTGTGGCGAATGCGATCGTAGATCTCTAAATAATCCTTACCAGGGTAGTTCCACGAATAGTCACAGTTCATGCCTTGCCGTTGAAACTGTTGGAATGCGTCAGGATTGTCGTACCAGAGATCCATCGCTCGATCCATCGCTGATTCTAGTGCCACGTAATCAGTTTCGTAGAAGACATAGCCGTTGCGTGCGTCGGGCAAATGCGTTTCATCGTAGTCGCGATCGAACACCGTATTGATCAGCCCACCGACACCGCGCACGATCGGCACTGTGCCATACCGCAGCCCAATCATCTGCGTCAAGCCACACGGTTCATAGTTGCTGGGCACAATGATAAAATCGGCTCCTGCATAGATTAAGTGAGATAGCTCTTCGTCAAAACCCAGTTCCATATGGATATCTGGATTGTCGTTGAGGAACTGCTTTTCGTGCCAGAAATGGTCGTTGATGCCTGCTTCCGTCGCAGAACCTAGCAGTACAAATTGAGCACTGCGACTGAGAGCATGATAGATAGCGTGATGTACCAGATGGACACCTTTTTGGTCATCCAATCGCCCAATAAAACAGATGAGCGGTCGATCGACCTGACGCAGCAGCAGCCGTTCTTGCAGCACTTGCTTGTTTTTTGCCTTGCCTGTCAGATCATCCGTTGTGTACGAATGGGGCACATAGCGATCGTTCTCTGGATTCCACACATCATGGTCAATACCATTCAGCACACCTGTAAATTTGTCTTGATACAGATGCAGCGTGTGCCCTAAACCATAGCCAAGCTCGGTACAACGGGCTTCCCAGGCGTGGTGTGGTGAAACAGTGGTGACATAGTTTGAGTAAACAATGCCCCCTTTCATAAAATTGAGCGCAAAGGGATTGATATTATCGCGCAGGCGATCGTAGTGGAAGTAATACTCTTCTCGGTTTAGCCCCGTTGCCCACAGTACATCACTGCCACCCATGCCTTGATGCTTAAAGTTATGGATGGTATAGCACACGCGCTGGTTTTCCATCCCCTGATATTGATACACCTCAAACAGCAGGACGGGCACTAAGCCAGTCTGCCAATCGTGACAGTGAATGACATCCGGGCGCTTGTTGCTTTGCAGCAGAAACTCCAGCGCGGCTTTACTAAAAAAGGCAAAACGAATGTTGTCATCCACACAGCCGTAGTAGCGTCCCTGATTGAAAAATTTGTCTTGCGAATGGGGCTGAATGAAAAAACACAGCCGCCCATGCACCCAACCGCAATAGACCGAGCAGTGAATGGCACCGCCATACCAGGGCACCCACAGATCTTGATAGGCTATATGCAAGCCCCAGATGTGGTCATAGCGCATACAGTCATACATCGGCAAAATCAGCTCGATCGTATGACCGCGAAGTTCCAACTCCCGGCTCAGCCCATAGACAACATCTCCCAGTCCACCAGCTTTAATCACTGGGGCACATTCAGAAGCGATCTGTACGATATACATGGTGGCTCCTCGCTCAAGGGAGAATAATTGTTTCTACGCTCACAAAGTATAGAATTTCTAGCACACTCGCAACCAAATCTAGCGGTATCTCTGCCCTCTGGCAGATTGAGTGACGGTCTAAACAATCGTGCTGGCAGTGCTCCTGTGAAGCCACCGCAAGATGGGACTGTTTCCTGCGTCCAAGTTGTTTCTGTAAGCCTTAGCCAGGTTCGTTAGCGATCGTCGAAACGTTGACCCAGTGTCGAACCAGTATGTCCCGTCGTCAGCCACAAAACCGCTCTGGCTCCATCGCGGATTGCTTTGATCAGGGGTTCTGTTGCCTCGTCAGACGGCATTGGTACTGGCTTAAACTCAATCCCTCGGCTGCCAAAAACAAGCTCGCCAATAATGCGAGCGCGACGCATATGGTAGTCCGATGTGATCAGGTAGACGCTGTGAATGCCTCTGGCTTGAAACTTATCGACCAGCGTTGTGAAATTGGTGACGGTATCCACTGCATCGCGATCGACATAAAGGCGTGCAAGGCTGATGCCAGCCTCTTCAAAGACGCTTTCTGTATACTCAGGTGGGCTACCGCCAGACACCCAAATGGGGAGGTCGGGATGCTGACGCGCAAACTCAGCCGCAAAATCCTCTCGCTGCGGCGTACCGCCCAAGACCAGTATGGCTTGCGGCTGTAAAAAATAGCTTTTAACCTCGCGGTAGCCAAACCAAAGCAATACTAAGACCAAGAACCAGAGCAACGATCGCGCCTTGAAGCCTCGACGTTTCGCAGTCCTGGCGCGTTTGTGCTTTGAGTAGAACCGTCCCCTCAGTCCCATAAGTGCCTACATCGATCGCGTTACTGGGCAGGCTACCATGCTTTCGCTTCTGCACCTGCCAAAAAAAGCTCTTTTCTGTGAGCAAGGCGTTAAGATAACGCCCTACTGTCGTGTTGCTTTACTGTTGTTTTACTTTACTGCGGCGTAGGCTGAGGCTGTAACGAACCGTTTTCTTTTGCCTGAGCGATCGTCGCTTTAATACGAGGCGTTTCCAGAAATTTCTTGGTGTCGGCTAGCAGGCGATTACCCCAAAGGTTTTCTTTCAGAAACTTCAAGTCGCTGTATCGGCTGTCAGTTTGAATCGCTATTTCGCCTAGCTTCAAGCCTTGTTCGCGATCGCCCTTCGCATACAGCGCTACTGCTATCGCTAGTTGTGGCTCGGCTGCCTTTGCGTCAATGGCTACGGCTGCCCGCCAGCGACGAATGGCTTCATCCACATCACCACTTTCATACTTCAGCAGCCCAATGTTGTTAATAGCAGGCCAGAAGGTTTTGTCTTGGGCAATTGCTTTCTCATACTGGGCGATCGCGTCCGGAGTCTGGTTCAACATCAGGTATGCATTCCCCAGATCAAACAAAGCACCCGGAACATTCGGTTTCAGCTTTAAGCCTGCTTTAAGATAGTCGATCGCGGTTGCGTAGCTGTTTTTCTGAAAATAAGCTGATCCCAGCGCGAACAGTACAGCCGAGCTTTTCGCATCTAATGTTTGTGCCGTTTTTAATGCCGTAATGCCGTTGTCAAGCTCATTCGTTTGCAAATACAGACCACCCAAAAGCGACCAAATTTCTGGACTCTTCGGTGCTAGCTGGGTCGCAAGGCGTGCCCTGGGTACTGCCAGTTCATACTGCTGAAACTGCGCTAACTGGGCTGCTTCCTGCGCCAAGTTAAGCCCCTGTCGCTCTAATTTGGTTGGGTCTAGTTGCACTGTATGAGGCACTAGAACCTGCGCTGAAGCAGGATAGACACCCCCCCACAAACCGAGCAGAAAGAGTAACGAAAGGAACGCATTGCGATTGGGCACGGGTCAGCCTTTGAACGTTGTAATAAGTTGACAGATAGCTTAGTTCATCTGCTGTCTATGGTGGCATAAAACTGCAAAAACGTTCGGAAAATGTCGCCCAGCCTTGTATCTCAAGCAGAGTGAGTGTCAAAGCTGCCGCTGCAAAATGTTGGTTTGAGAAGTGTCTGGCGGTTAAACCCGCGACTACAGCAACAAAGTCCGCCGCCGCGGACTACGGCAAGTCAAGGGTTTTAGCACCTGCGTTGCTTGAATGCCATCAGGCTAGAGGCAGTTTATAGCCCTTCGAGCATGGCTACGCTAGTGTCCGTGTAGCCGCGTTCGCGTAGCGTCTCCGTAGGAGTATTCAGTCGCCAAGGCTACCAGCATATGGACTTTTAAAGCATCCTCTTAACTTCCAGATTAATAGTAGAAGATCCTTTAAACAGGCGGCTTGGTACAACACTCACCTACAGAACGGTTTCAATAAGCGAAAGGACAATCTGATGTATCGGCTTTATCGAACGCTTATCTGCACTCTGCTACCAAGCGCGCTCTTTGCTCTCGCTGATCACAAGGCGACGGCAGCAGCCGTCAGTATGCTGTCTAAGTCTGCCAACAGTGACACGATCGCCCCAGTCGCAGACTTAGATAGGGCTTTTCCGCGCCATACCCGTTTACCAAGTGCTGTAGCACAAGTGGCTGGCACCTTACTATCGCCGGAGCAAAAGGCACGCTTAACTCGCTTACCAATCCCGATCGTCGCACCGACGTATCTTCCTACCAGCTTTCGTTTGCTTCGAGCCGACGGGGAGGCAAGCCAGTATGCAAACGGTGCTGATGATTCGGGCTATGCGATCGACTATCAAGGCACAAACAACACCTGCCTGAGCCTTCGATCATCTAAAGACGGTCCACGTGGGTTAACCAAAGTTAGACAGGTGCAGACCAACTTTGGCTGGGTGACAGTTTATGTAGACACATTTGGCGATCGCAAAAGCCTCGTCAGCTTTCTGGGCATCAAGGGAAACCCTGTATTGATTTCAGGCGGCACCTTGCCCGACAAAACAGCCACTAGCGGCTGGAAGCCCTGTCGCGCTGTCAGTATCGATGCCTTTACGCAGGTATTGAAGTCGCTGGTGATAGTGAAATGAGATTGGTTTCGTCCGGTTCAAGTGCATTAAGAAATTCCAATCAAACGACTATTAGTCGCTAGAAACCGTATTCTAAAGAGCCTAACGTTCTATTGCGCTAAATATGGATCGCTTTACTGTCGCTGTCATCACCCAAACGCCGAAGCCCCAGCAAGCGATTTATGCGGCGATGCACCAGGACTATGCAGAAGCCTTTGTATGGGACGATCGTGACACCTGGCCCGATGAAAGCAAGTGTGGCGAAATTGTGGTCAAAAACCTCCTATCCGGCAATCGGGGTCACTATGGTCCGCTGGAACATCCCCAAATCGTACTGAACTGCGGTTGGTTTCCGCACAGTACGATGCAGCAGATACGCACACATCGTGTTGGCGTGAGTTTCGATGTTCAGTCATTTCGTTATACCGGGCAACGAATTATTGATGTGGTAGAAGGCAAGCAAGACGTGGAAGAGGTGTTCTATTTGCGTCCATTGGGAGCCTACAGCGATCGCCAGGGCAAGCGCTACGACTACACTGAAGCCATTCGCCAGCAGGATGTGGAATGGTGTCTGTCTGCCTGCAAGCGCTACCAGGAGCGGATTCATCAAGGCTTCTCTGAAGAACACGCAAGGGGACTGATTCCCTTTGATGTGCGGCAGCATTGGGTGATGTCTGCCAACGTGCGATCGCTCATGCACTTGCTCGACTTGCGCTGGAAACTCGATGCCCAACTGGAAGCACAAAAACTGTGCGAAGCCATCTGGCCCCACTTTCAAGCCTGGGTGCCCGCGATCGCCGACTGGTATGAAGCGAACCGACTCAAAAAAGCCCGTTTGTCACCATAAGGTCTTTTGCAACGAAAGGAACTCAGCACTGCACAAGAATTTTGTAGGATGTGTTAGGCGCTAGTCGTAACGCATCAACTCCAGGCTTTGATGCGTTACGCGACGCTAACGGCATCCTACGTATAATCACAGGCTATTCAATCCGCGTTCTAAGGTCTTTTGCAACGAAAGGAACTCAGCACCGCATAAGGCACGATCGCAGTAGCAAACACCTTCACAATGTCACTGCTTAGTCATCACGTTTCACAAAAAACACGGCATAGAGCAGTCTAAGAACAATGGCAACAACCTTTAGAAAAAGCTGCCGATAAGCAGTGTCAAAGCAAGCTAAAGGCTAAGAAAAACGGAAGCAGCTTGAGGTAGCCAAACGGCGCAAAAGGGTTATGAGCCAAAAGCTTCCAGGCTTTTGAGCGGCAGAAACAGGTCTTATGCAAACGATATAGTCATGTCTAATCGCATGCCCTTCTATGGACACTGGCGTTTGACGCGCCGTTTCGCCTTATGCCATTCACACAGAGCGATATTCTTTTGCTAGCGAAACAGCCCCATGTGGTGCGTGTACTGTCCTCGCTGCTGAAGCACTCTCACTACACAGTTGCCAGTACCAGCCTGGAAGAGCAAACGCTGGCTCAAATCGATCGCGAACCACCGTTCCTGATTATTTTGGCTGGCGACACTCAGCATTTGTCTCAGCCGTTGCTGGGAAAACTGCGACAGGCTGCTAATGTCCATCGCATTACGCTGGTAGCATTGACCGACTTTCATACACCGCGCTGGATGCACCAAAACGAAGCCCCTGACTTTGATGGCTTTTTAGTCTATCCTCTGGGTGGTGAAGTGCTGTCGTCGTTGGTCGAGTCGGCACACGCCCGACAAGCCCTTTCTCTAGCAATGTAGGGCGAATGAATGGAGTTTGCACCTGCCTACCCGTTGCTCTACCGCGCACTCAAGCCGCTGTTTCCCGGCTGTCTATGGTCTGGCGCTACCACCGATCGCACGATCGCGCTCACCTTTGATGATGGTCCGCATCCTCACTACACCCCTCAGTTACTGGCAGTACTGGAGCGCTACAGCGTTACCGCAAGCTTTTTTTGGCTGGGTCAATGCGTCCAGCGATCGCCCATCACTGCCCGCACCGTTTACCAGCAAGGGCACTGGCTTGGACTACATGGCTACGACCACCAAGCCTTTTCTTCACTGTCGGCAGCAGCGCTAAAGCAAACACTTGCACGGACGCAAGCCGAAATTGCACAAGCGTGTCAGGTGTCCCCCGCTGCCATACGTGATGTCCGTCCGCCCAATGGTTTCTTTACACCCCGTACGCTGGCACTGCTACAGCAGTGGCAATATCGTTCTGTCATGTGGAGCGTTGTTCCCGAAGATTGGGTGCGCCCAGGTGTGACAACGGTAGTGCAGCGCGTTTTAGAACAGGTGGAACCCGGTTCGATTATTGTGTTGCACGACGGCTATCACGGTGGCGCAGACGTTGCTGCAACGGTCGCGCAGTTGATTCCCTTGCTAACAGCACGAAATTATCGCTTTGTTACAATTGACGAACTTTGGCAGAGGCACTACCGCTGGCGTGACGTGAACTGAGGTCTCCAGTTTTTGCGATCGTTAAGCTATCAAGATTCTGCAACTGCACACCTGGTTTTTTCATCCGTTATGTACGGGCTTAAGTGCTTCAACCATACTGATGCTTCAACCATACTGAAAAGAGTATTGCCTCTGGGCATCATAACTAAAGCTCCTCACTAGAGCTGAATGCGGCTCGATCGCAAAACCATCAAATTAGAACACACGTTCTGCCGAGCCGCTACTGCTGTTCCTGACAAATCATGCTTATGTTGCCCCTCGTTCTTTATGAAGCGCAAATCTTCACCTTTAGCTTTTGGTTTAACGGAAGCATCCACTGGGGGATGCATCATGATGGTGAGCTTTACTGCCGCCTAGAGTCATTTCCGCTTCAAAAACGTCCTCAGGTGTATCAACTTGGCTGCAAGCTAGCTCGGCAGCATACCTCGATCGTCCTCAGTAGCTCCGCCGTCGCCTGTAGTCTTTGGGGTAGCCTGCGCGATCCGTCGCTAAAAAGAATTTTGATCACTGCTAACACAACCAGTCTTTTAGAGGCAATGCTCCACCCCCAAACCAAAACAACTCCGGGCACCCGTCCGCCTACAAGTCATGAATCTATCCACCCTCCAACGGACGAAGACCGGGAGTGTTAATAAAGTTTTACACTTGCAGCCAGCGCCTTAAACCTACGACAAATGGCGGAGCGTAATTATATACAAATGTGAACCCTGCAAGAGCCGTAACTCTTTCTCAAACGTATTCTTAGCCACCCTTATGTTCACTGGGGGAATGTCTAGAAATTCGTTAGAATGGCTGAGTCATCCCAGCAAATTGTGGGGGCGACCCAAGCATTTTTCAAGATCTTAGAGAAACTTGGTGATCATTTAAGACGGCTCTGTTAACTTGGAGTATCTAAGCTACGTCAGTAGCAACGGTTCACTCCTCTTTGGAATATAAGCGAGAGCAAGCTTAGGCAACACTAGTCTAAGGTTTGATTTTTACGCTTTACCTGGTTGAACCTTCTATCTGTGCAGCAGCTAAGACTTAGCCCCTAACTAACGTTTAGACATTGTGATCACTCATTTGCAAGGTTGCCCAACTATGCCGCTTTTCAGTGATCTGGTTGCTAACGTTTAAGACCTCCCCGCTCCACCCTGTCGCGATCGGTGAGGAAACCCTGACCTTTTGCTAAGCTAAATAGCTGGCTGGTGTGATGCAACTCACTGATGTTTGTTACCAAAGCAGGGTAAAAGCGTGCAGCTTTTGTCAGAAAAGCTACAATCAGAGTCATCTCTCGCACTTTTTTTTTGCTGTACTCTTAAAATTGGTGCCTCTATCTGGAGAGATACTCTGAGTGGGGAGGTACGTTTTTAGATTTGCTCATGAAGGTGTTTGGCTGACATAATCCAGTCTTGGTTATCTCAGTTGCAGCTTTCATGTGGTTTTCTCTGTTGACTGATTTTTTCTAGTTAAGGAGCATGAGGAACGCGGCATGACCCAGGCCAACAACGTACTCGAAGTCGAGCTTTTAAGCGATGCCTCTGGCAATTTGCCTGAGAGCGAATTAGGGTTCTTCATTGACGATGAAGATCGAGATGAACCTGCCGATGTTGCTACGGACGAAGAAGATAGTAAGCCTGGTAAGGCTCGGTCTACTCGCCGTCGCACCCCGGTAAAAAAGAAGCATTACACCGAAGACTCCATTCGCTTGTATTTGCAGGAAATTGGACGCATCCGGCTTTTGCGCGCAGACGAAGAAATTGAGCTTGCACGCAAAATCGCTGACTTGCTTGAGCTAGAGCGTATTCGAGAAGACTTGCTGCTACAGTTAGACCGCGATCCTCAAGATAAAGAATGGGCAAATGCGGTCAATATGCCGCTTTCTGCCTTCCGCCATCGGTTACACCTGGGTCGTCGTGCCAAAGACAAAATGGTGCAATCGAACCTGAGATTGGTGGTTTCGATCGCCAAGAAGTATATGAACCGGGGCTTGTCGTTCCAGGATCTCATTCAGGAAGGTAGTTTGGGTCTGATTCGTGCCGCAGAGAAATTTGACCACGAGAAGGGCTACAAATTCTCTACTTACGCGACTTGGTGGATTCGTCAGGCAATTACACGGGCGATCGCTGACCAATCTCGCACGATTCGTCTGCCTGTCCATCTTTACGAAACCATCTCACGCATCAAGAAGACAACCAAGCTTCTGTCGCAAGAAATGGGACGTAAGCCGACTGAAGAAGAAATCGCCACTCGCATGGAAATGACCATTGAGAAGCTGCGGTTTATCGCCAAGTCTGCTCAACTGCCAATTTCTCTAGAGACACCGATCGGTAAAGAGGAAGATTCCCGTCTCGGTGACTTTATCGAATCTGACGGTGAAACACCTGAAGATCAAGTTTCTAAGAACCTACTGCGCGAAGACTTAGAAAGTGTTTTAGACACTCTCAGCCCTCGTGAACGCGATGTTCTGAGACTGCGCTATGGCTTAGATGACGGTCGCATGAAAACGCTGGAAGAAATCGGTCAGATTTTTAACGTTACCCGCGAACGTATCCGCCAGATTGAAGCGAAAGCGCTGCGGAAGCTGCGTCACCCTAACCGCAACAGTGTATTGAAAGAATATATTCGTTAAGCGATCGGGTTTTACTAGCCTGTGATGTGTAAGGTTTTAGCCCAGCAGAGTTTTTCTGTTGGGTTTTTTATTTGGGCAGCGGTGCGATCGCTGTTGGTGAAGGAGTGAAGGGGGGGAGTGAAGAGGTGAAGGGGTTTTGTAGCCCCGTAGTAGAAGGATGGCAGCGGAATGCGCCTACATGATGGTTTAGTAGCCTTTACGTTAAAGTTGGCACACATAGCCAAAAGAGTCTGGATCATGATGACCCAGGCTCTTTTGTATTAGTAAGCTAGCTCGAATGGCTCTAGTTAACTAAGCCACGTAAAATTGAATCGACAGTAGAAAACTCTTTCAGCAAGAAGAATGCTACAAGAGCCGCACCTGTTGAACCAATAAAGAAGCCGCCTGTAAATTGGCTCCAGCCATCAGCCGTTTGCAAAGCGTCTTTGGAGTGGCTTTCGCCTTCAAAAGTCACAAGCCCGTAAATTGACAGGCAAGCCGTTGCAATCAGGATCAGTGCTAGCCCTGAAATGAGTCCACCTAGTGCGGCTGCGTCAGAATCACGCAACGGTCCAAGCTTAACCCAGGGTCCAATCAAGAAATAGCCATGAGCCAGACCAATTTCGAGACCGCGTACGATCGGCGCTAGCCCTTTGCGGTAAGCAGGCAGATTACCAATAAACGCTCTGGTAAACGCAGAATCGCTAATAGGAGTAGACAAATGCCCTGTAAAGGGGTCGCCATTGTAGGGTTGAATAAGTTCTGCATTTCTAGGGTCAGACATACTGGACGTGTCCTAATTTATCTAAGGGTTTCTAAGAATAAGATGATTTTAAGTCCAGAGTGGATTTTCGTTTGCAAAGCTGTGAGAACCGTTAAAAAAGTTAATGGGGCTGGTCAGTTCAAGCGGATAATCAGGCATTTGCAAGACTCAGAATAAGTCTCAAACGTCACGCTACAGATAGCGATCGATCCTCCATCTTGCCAACGTACTTTGAAAGTCTGGTGATCGTCGGTGCATTACGTATCTGCACCTTCACCAGCTTGATCAGGTCTGAACCGCAAAAGCCTCTGGATCGACGTCCCAATTGACCCACCGGATCGCCTCTCTAGCGGTCGTCATGGCAGGCGGCACGCGCAACGCATGAATGTGCCCCGTACTTGGGCAGGTCATCTTGAGCAAGTAAATTGGCTCTCTTGGCGGCGCATCACGATCCCAATCTGGTGGCTCATATGCATCAATATCGGCATCAATTTTAAGCAGCGTGTATTCTTGCCAGTTGTCTAACTCAATCGCCTGCAATTCCTGACAAATTCGTGCATAACCAATGCCTTGAATTAGCACTCGCCTGAGTCCGGCATTACTTTCGGTTAAGAGCCATTCAGGTTGCCATTGATGAGGATGCATAGTGCCATACTTTTCGGGTAAAGAATGCCCGTGATAAGCATAGAAACTGTAGCCATCAGCAAACTGAATGGCGGGTTCACCTTCGGCATGAAGTCGATGTTCAGCATCAAATCTTATGATGCGGGGGCGATCACAGATAAGGCAGATATCTTCTAAAGGATAAACCCAACCACAATACTGAAACAGTAATTGCAATATTTGTGCTTCTTTTTGCTTACGGATACAGTTAAGAACGGATACGCAAAAATCAAGGGTGCTTATCTCAGCCATCCATAACATCAAAGGAGGATAAGGTATGACTGGCAGAGGATAGTTAGAAGACCCACCTAATTGCAACCATAGTTGACCTGTTAATAAATTCCAAAATTTTTCTTCAAAGATTTCAATTTGTGGCTCTCCTAAATACAGTTCTATATTCTGTCTCAAGTTCTCTTCTAACTGATTGTTAAGGTGTTTGAGTACTTGACCATACAATTCATTTGTTAGTTTGTCATAGTTGCCCGCAGCCTTTTTATCTATGTTAGGAAGCCCTTCTAGCACAAATTTTCGAGGATTTGTAAAGAAGAGAATTTTAGGCAAAGGAAGTTTGTTTAGAGAATAAAGCTCTGTTAGGATTGATATGACTCTCTGCTGATCAATCAGCTCTGTCGAAATCGAAATTTTTTGCCACTTTTCTCGATAAATTGAAGCAAGTTCTACTTGCTCGGGCGTGAGTTGAGTGATTTTTGACTGTATCATTTTTAGCGATCGAAAATTGACTTAAAAACAATTAACTTTACTTGTCACCTAACCAAAACTCATCTGGCAGCGGTTCATCAAAATCATCACGCATCTGAATCGAACCAGCGTGTAATCCCAGGACACGTGTTTTTTGCAGCGGTTGAGTTGGCACCATTACCAGACAGCCATTCTCCTGGCGAATCTCAACTTCTTCAACTCCTGCAAAAAACTCTTTTGGAACCGTTACACCCTGCTCAGTCACTTTAAACTTCATTATCTGCCACTGCCTCCATTGGTTCAGCAAGGACGGGGTTGATCATTAGGAATCGTTTTAAGAAAGGGACGATCGCGTACTTTAAATCTACACAGAAACAGAGAATTTAGCGTTCAGCTTCTAACTCTAAATTCTACGCTAATGGCTGATAGCTGGCGGCTGACCGCTGACCACTCAATCGGCGACATAGCGCCAGCCTTCGGGTTCATATTCGCGCTGAATGCGGATCATCCAGGTGCCTTGGGGGATGGCGATCGCGTTGTGTTCGTCATGCGTTAGCGTTGCCGTTTCTGAAAGCACGTTTAGATAAAGTGTGCCGTCTTTTTCATACAGCTCTGCCTGACCATTACTGATACAGTGCTTGTGTCCTGTGACTTCACCTTCTGCCAGCGTCAGGTGTGGCAACTTCTGGCTGTCTAGAACGGATGTAGGGAAGGCTTGAGTAGGGAGCAAAAGCACATCTCCCTGTCGTAATGGCTGCATGGCAAAACTCCGTTTTTAGTAAGGTTCCCATCACGATCGCTTAAGGCAACACGCGTCACTGCTAAGACCTTAACCGCTTGACTTCAAACAAGGAAACACAGTATCTAAAGTTAAGAAAGATTAATGGAGAAACCTCTCCTTTAGTAATCGGTTTCTCATTATAGAAAGGATTAGGTTTGTGGATTTCACCATTCAGAGTGCCCTGGTTCCGGTTGAGCAAGGGTACGAAACAGTTGATGTTCAGCTTGTCGATGGGCGTATTGCGGCGATCGCTCCCAGTTTGGAAAATGTGGGAACCGTTGTGGATGGGCGCGATAAGCTGCTGCTGCCTGGTTTTGTGAATGCTCACACTCATTCGTCTGAGCTGTGGCAGCGGGGCATGATTCCCCCTACGCCACTGGAGCTGTGGATTGCAGAACTGTATGAGTTTGAGCCGCTTGACCCAGAGCAACTCTACCTGAGTGCGTTAAGCACAGCCGTCGAAACCTTGCTGTCGGGTGGTACAAGTGTGGTGGATCATCTAGTGATGATTCCGGGGCGCGAACTGGAGTCGATCGCGGCAGCAGTCCGTGCGTATCGCGAAGTGGGCATTCGTGCCTTTATCGCCCCGTTGATGCAAGATGAGCCACTTACTGCCAGCATTCCATCCGGCGGAGCCAAGCGCGAACATATCCCGTATCAACGATCGCCGCAGGAGTCGATCGCGTTGCTTCACGAAGCCATTCACCAGTTTCATAAACCCGACGAGGGCATTGTCATTCTGCCTGCACCAACGGGATTGCAGCTTGGTACGGATGCCCTGTTTGAAGGGTTCGTTGAGTTGAGCGATCGCTACACGCTGCCGCTTCATACTCATTTGTTAGAAACCAAAGCGCAACAAATGCTGGCACACGAAAAATATGGCTGTAGCGCAGTGAAGCATTTGAAGGAATTAGGTTTCTTGGGCAGTCGTACCTCTCTGGCGCATTGCGTCTGGTTGGATGAGGCGGACATTGCCATCCTTGCCGAAACCCAGGCAACCGTTGTGCATAATCCACTCAGCAATTTGCGTCTGGGGAGCGGCATTGCACCAATTCTCAAATATCTCCAAGCGGGCATCAATGTGGCGTTTGGTTGTGATGGATGTGCCAGCAACGATTCTCAGGATTTGTTAGAAGCGATTAAAATTGGCTCGATTCTACACAACGTCACCGATTTTGACTATCGCCACTGGATGACACCCCGCAAAGCAATTGAAGTAGCGGCGATCGGCGGTGCTACAGGGCTGGGCATGGCAGACGAGTTTGGGTCGCTCACCGTGGGCAAACAGGCAGATCTGGTGCTGTACGACTTGAAGAATCTATCGCTATTGCCGCGCACCGATCCCATCGGGCTGTTGGTACTGGGTCGTCCGACGCAAGCAATAGAGAGCGTTTGGGTCAAAGGCAATCGCCTTGTTGCTAACGGCAGCGTTACCACCATGAATGTCGATGACCTGCGGCAACAATTGTTCGATCGCAGTCAATGGATCACAAACCGTCAATCGACAAAGATTGCTCAAGTGGAAGCGCACTATCGATCGGTGATGAGCTTGCCAGAGCAGATTAAGGGCTATTCGTAGTGAAAGGATGAAGGCTAAAGGCTAAAAAGCTGATCGCTGACCGCTGACCGCTGACCGCTAACTGCTGCATTTTTAGAATCTGTAACGCCATGCGAGCTAAGTTACGCGATACCGAGATTTACTTTGATATTGAAGGTGCGGGTCTGGTGCCGGATGGCAAGCGGATGCGGGAAAAGCCTATTGCCTTTCTCATCCACGGTGGACCGGGAGCCGATCACACGTCCTTTAAACCAACGCTGTCGCCGCTGAGCCAGAAAATGCAGTTGGTTTACTTTGATCATCGTGGGCAAGGACGATCGGCACGAGGCGCAAAAGAAACCTACACCCTAGACAACAATGTGGAGGATATGGAAGCCCTCCGTCAGCATCTTGGCTTAGACCAGATTGTTGTAATTGGGGCATCCTATGGCGGTATGGTGGCGCTGACCTATGCCAGCCGCTATCCTCAAAACGTGTCGCATCTGATCGCGATCGTCACCGTGCCCGATTACCGCTTTTTGGAACGAGCCAAAGCCATTCTGGCAGAACGGGGAACCGACGAGCAAAAGGCGATCGCGCAACGCCTCTGGGAGGGCAACTTTGAGCATGAAGAGCAGTTGCGTGAGTATTTCACCGTGATGCGATCGCTCTATTCCATCACTTACGATCCAGACTCGTCGTCCACAGCCTGGGATCGTGCCATTCTCTCTCCGGATGCCATCAATGTTGCCTTTGGTGGCTTTCTGCGAACCTACGATATTCGCAGCGAATTACCTAAAATCACCGCTCCTACTTTAGTCATTGGGGCGCGACATGATTGGATCTGTCCACCTGAATTTTCAGAAGAAATTGCCAACGCCATTCCCAACGCCGATTTGCGGATTTTTGAGCATAGTGGTCATGCCATACGTGCGGATGAACCAGAAGCGCTGCGAGACGCGATCGCGGGCTTTATTGTTTACAAGCACTAGCCATTCCACACTGCTCTTTCTACAACGTTCGATCGGTCTATCGATACGATTGAGGACAGAAGCAAACCTGCCAGCCTTAAGCGGTGCAAGCGGCTGCTACGGCGAACCATCACCTAGTTGCATCACTGGGTTTAGGGGTGATCACAGCAACGGTGGAACTATTCCACAGATATTTACAACCAAAACTTGACAAATTCTGCTTCTGATCTCATAGCGTGAAGTAGAATCAATGAACAATCACTGTTCACAAGAGTTTAGCTGTGGCAACGTCAACGTCCTATCTCCAAACCCTAGCCAAAGATGAAGCGATCGCCTTTGTTGCCTCGTTGCAGAAAGTAAAAGACCATTTGAGTCAAGAAGTCCAGTGGATGAATGAGCAGGCACAGCAAAAAACTACTCAACTCCAGGGTATTGAAACGCTCCTGTCCGAAGCCTCAGCACTGGGGTTGGTCACGTCTGAACCTGACTCCATACCGGAAGTAACACCAGAGAGCGTGGTAGAGCTTGCTGATGCGATCGAGCTTGCTGCCGCCGAGAGTGGGAGTACTGCCTCCAGCGACGAGCCGGAGCCTGTTGCAGCCGCGATCGCAGCGTTACCCGCCAAAAAAACTTCAACCAAGCAGCAGGGTAGCCAGGAAAAAGCCAAGCCAGGAAAAACGCCTGGTTCAAAACCATCAACGGCTACTCAGACCACCACAGCGAAAAAACCATCGAAACCAGCAGCGCCGCCCGTAGGTAAAACAAACCAGCGAGGCAAAACATCAAACCTACAGCGGTTTTTGAAGAATCAATGGAGCGACAAAGCACTGACAGAAGCGGTGGGTGAGGTTCTCAATAGCGCTTCAGCACCGCTGAGTACAGACGAGGTGATGGCTGAGTTGTACGATGGTTTATCGAAAGAAGATTACAATCGTGCGAAAAATTCGCTGGCTAATATCCTCTCAGTCGGTCGCAGCAAGGGCACCTGGAAAAGCACAGGCAGAGGGCGTTATGCTGGCAATGCTGTAGCAACAAGCTGAGCAAGACGTACGTCACAGCCACTTAGAATGTGGATTAATGAACCTGAAGTCTCTCCCTTCTGTAGGGACGTTCCATGGAACATCCCTACTACAGAAAGCATTGCACCTTATGCAAGCCGCGTTCCTTAAAAACAGCCACTGCAAAATCTACGCCGCGCTTAAGGTCCATGCCTTTGTCGGCGTAGTGCTTGTGGCAAATCATTTCAGAGTGGATGCTAGCGAGGTCGAAGTAGGCAGGAGGGTTTTTGCAGCGTCCGGTGATGATGACTTCGGTATCGCGGGGTTTACGCAGTAGCGCCTGGACGATCGGTTCTTCTGGCAGCAATTCTAAATCGACAGTGGGATTCAGTTCATCCAGAATGATGGTTTTGTAGAGTCCAGAGGCGATCGCGGCTCTAGCAATTTCCCAGCCGCGTTCTGCCTCGACGTAATCAAGTTCCTGCTGCTGCCCGCGCCAAACGATCGCGTCACGTCCACAGCGCTGATGATCCACAAGATTAGGATAGCTCTGGTTAAGGGCAGCGATCGCGGCATCTTCGGTATAGCCACTGCCGCCCTTGAGCCACTGCATAATCAGCACACGATGAGATTTGTCCTGACTGATGCCTTTGCCGATCGCTTGCAACGCTTTACCAAGCGCACTGGTCGATTTTCCTTTGCCTGCCCCAGTGTAAATCTCGATACCTGAAATGCCCTGCTCTTTTGCGCCAGCGTGGTAATGAGGGCGCATCTCCGAGTGCAAGTCAGCGACATCAAGCAGTGGTTGGGGTGCGCCACGACCCGTTGCAATAACTTCCATGTGATCAGGTTTGCGCTTGAGGGCACTGACTACTTCATCAACAGGCAATAAGCCCAAAGCCAACACAGGGTTCAGCTCATCAAGTACAACGACGGAGTAAAGCCCCGACGCGATCGCACCTTTTGCAACATCCCAGCCGCGCTGTGCTTCGAGCGTGTCAAAACGGGTAATATCGTCTGCCCCAAAAAATTCGGCTCTGCCCGTACGCACCTGATCGATCAGATGCGGAAAGCCACGCTGCAATGCCTCGATCGCCCCATCTTCGTCATACGTTCGTCCTGGTCCCTTGAGAAAGCGCAGCAGCAACACACGGGTCTGCAAGTCGGAGTGAATACCCAACCCAATGGAACGTAGCACTACGCCCAACGCCGCTTGAGACTTTCCCTTTCCCGCACCATCGTAAACATGAATTTGCCCAGTAAGCCGCTCGGAGCGCGCATTTGCCGTCCGAATCCCAATGCCTGTGCGTGTCATAGGCTCCAACGTTTGCTGCCGCTTCATTTTAGCGAATCCTGCCTCTTTTAGCGCATCTGTTTGTGAGTCTACGCTATATGTAGCGGTTTGGTGCATATCGTAGAGTAGCCGTTGCATATGGCGATCGTTTGAAACAGTGGGGCGCTTACTTTGTCTGATGAGGCAGCGCCCAATGCAGCCGTAGAATCAAAGAAGCTCTCAGCCGATCGCGTGCTACCAACTAGATAAGCCTCTGTAACATTGACGTGTGTTGATAAGCTTAAATGGATCAATCGTGGTGTGGATCGGTACGACAACGTTAGGGGGGCATCTGTTTTCCACTTACGTCGCTTGTGTTGACCGTTCGATGCTTTCATTTAGCGGAAGGGGCATTGTATATGAGGCTCAAAGTTGTTCAAAGCACTACATTCAAGCAATCGACTGCTGATGCTGCAACGCTACCTGCAAACGATCAGGTGTCTGTAGCAGCAGGAAAGGTTTTTGAGTTGAGTTCCTGGAAATTTGTTGAGAAAGACCATCTCAAGGTCGCGATCTTAGGTGAGGTTCTGGGCGATCCACCCCGCAATACCTGGCACACCTATGGTTATCATGTGCAGTTAATCGACAACCAGGGCAAAGTGGCTTACAGTAAGCCCCAGCCTGCACCCGCACCACCACCGGGCGCACTGCCAAAAAGCAAGAATCTCAACATTCCGCATAAAAGTCAGCTTGACAATGCCCTGAACCCAACCGGAGCCTGCAATGTCACTAGCTTTGCCATGGTGATGGCATACTTCCGCATTAAGCAGCGCACCAGTGCCGCCCAGTATGAGGACGAGTTGTATCGTTATATGGAGGGCAATGGCTTGAGCCGTCACGATCCAGGCGATCTGGCAAAGATGGCAAGAGCGTATGGCGTCGAGAATAACTTGACCCTGCGAGGTAGTTTGGCAAATATTCGCAAGGCGATCGCTGAAGGTCGTCCCTGCATTATCCACGGTTACTTCACTAGCTTTGGTCATATTGTGGTCGTGCGTGGCTACAACCAGAGCGGCTTCTACGTCAATGATCCCTACGGCGAATGGACGGCATCTGGCTATCTCACCAATCGCTCAGGGCAAAACCTCTTTTATTCCAACAGTCTGATTCAAAGCAAATGTAGCCCCGAAGGTTCCAACTACGTTTGGCTACACCGTTTGGCTAAGGCTTAGGGCTTGTCAAAAAGCAGCCCTTGGTTTAAGCAAGCGTCAGGGATGATTGAAAGAACCGACGCAGGTCGCTGAATGCCGATCGCTAATGGCTGAATCATGGTTGAGCCATCAGTCAACTTAGCCATCAATCAACGCGATGGTTTGGCGATCGGTAATTGCAGCCGTGCTACCAGCTTTGCCAAATGCGGTTCAAAGCGCTGGAAGGCTTCGAGCGTCTTAAACTTGCCTGTCTCTGAGGTAGCATCAAACGCAGTGGTGATGATATACAGCGTGGCACCATCAAAGGCGACATAGCCAACGCGCTGTTCATAGATGTCCTTATCTTGCTTGATGCCTGAAAAGCCATAGCGGAGTCCTGTTAGCTTACCAAGCGACACTGGTACGGGCGGCTGAGCGGCAAAGGTAATGCTGTCACCGTATGCAGTCTTGCGATCGTCCTTAAAGAAGGCGTAGTAGTCTTCGACCCAGGCTTTAAGGGCGATCGCCACCTGCTTGCGATACCTGGGGGCAGCGTAGTTTGTCTTGGCTGGAATGCCTGCCTCTGTCAGCTTTTGCCTCAAATCCGGTCGGCTGCTAATGAGGTATGTCCCCATTTCTACTGTGCCGACTAGAGCCTGTCGATCGTACACACAGAGCATCGGCGCTTTGCTACTGCGATCGCACGGTGCCACCCGCCACGGTGAGGGGGGTTGAGCCTTGCCCAGTGCCCGCGTCCACACACTTGCCTCACGCAAATTAGCAGGCAGCATCGGCTTGATGGGATCAGCCGCCAGCACACGATCGCCCAAAACAGGTTTGCCACTCAAGGAAACGGCAGCCAGAGCGATCGCCAAACAGCCAAAGCGCAGGCTTCTCACAAGCAATCTCGTCATGACCAGTGATGCCATAGAGGATTTCAGATTAGGATCATACGTTGGTTTCTGAGTTCATCAGGAGAAAGGCGAAGGGGTGACGGCTAAAAATTTTGGGTGCTAAAGCGAGTAAGGGTTCAAATTCTCAATCAATCTGGGCTAGAAGCCTCTGCTGGTGAATGTTTCAGAACCACTAAAGCGGACGATCGCTGGCTCAGGATCGTGGATTAATGAACCTGAAGTATTTCCCTTCTGTAGGAGCGTTCCATCGCACGTCCCTACAGAAAGCATTGCACCTTATTTAATCCGCGTTCCTAAACCCGATGACGGTTTTTTCAACTTTTTTACTGTAATTGCTCAATGAGGCGATCGCCGACCCGCAGCGCATTGGCAATAACCGTCAAACCAGGGCTAACACTGGCATGAGACGGAAAGAAGCTGCTATCAACGACATAGAGATTATGCACTTCATGGGTGCGGCAGTCTAGATTCAACACTGAGGTCGCTGGGTCTTCGCCAAACCGACAGGTGCCACATTGGTGGGCTACAACCTGCACCGGCATATCGCTGCGAGGATGCGTGGTGCGGTTAAAGAGATTGGGCTGAGACTGCTCAACGCTCTTCAACACATCAACCCAACGGTACACCAGGCGATCGTGCGCTTCGACATTATTCGGCGTGTAATCGATTCGCAGCTTATCTCCCACATAGCGAACCCGATTGTCTGCATGGGGCAAGTCTTCTGTTTTCAACCACCAACCGATCGAGTGGGTTGCCAACTGCCGCAGGCCAAAATTGGGCATGAGTCGAGATAATGCTGACAGAATCGGGGGTGCCTCTGCAAAAATGACATCTTGCAAAATACCGCCAGAGTTCTGGACATGACCCATCGGATACGGAAAATCCTTGTCTCCCCAGTAAAAATCATTCAGCCCCAACGTGCGAGAAAACAACCCAGAATTAGCGGTAGAGGTCAACTGCACGACAACAGACAGCAGTTGTTTCATCAAATTGCGTCCCACCTGATCAGAGCCATTCGCAATGCCATTGGGATGCTTTTCGTTAGCAGACCGCAACAGCAAAGCTGCCGAATTCACGGCACCACAGGCAAGCACCACAACATCGCCTAAAAACAAATAGGACTGTTCCCCAATTTTTGCCTCAACGGCTTTGATCTCGGAGCCAGATGGATTGGTATGCAGGAGTACGACCTGGGCAGACGTTTTGAGCGTTACGTTCTCGCTGTTGAGTACGGGAGTAATGCCAGTATCTTCGGCATCCGTTCGACCATAATCACCCAACCCTAGTGGCAAATGAACGGGATGAAAACCCTGCTTTGAAAGGGTGTCCCCAATGTCTTGCAGCATCGGCTCATGAGCGACTTCTGGAAAGGGATAAGCCTCGCTATGGGGTGGCTCGGTCGGATCGTCTTCGACTTGACCATGTACCTGATACAGCGTTTCGGCTTCCGTGTAGTAAGGCTCAAAGTCCTGATATTTTAATGACCATGCTGGAGAAAGCCCACCTTGATGCTGCACTTGCTCAAAGTCACGATCGCGCCTTCGTTGCAAAACACCGCTCCAGATTTTGGTATTGCCACCCACTGCGTAATAGGTCTGCGGAGAAAACGGCTCTCCCGAACTGTCGTGCCAGGATTCGGGCGCATGGTATTGCTCTTTTTTAAAGACTTCTGTATCAATTAACTCTGAGCTTTCTCGATAAATTAATTCCCCTCGTTCCAGCAGCAAAATCTTTTTGCCAGTTGGTGCTAATTTACGGGCTAAGGTGCCGCCACCGGCTCCAGTACCGATGATGATTACGTCATAGTGTTGGTCGTCAACGATCATAGGAGTCTCCTACTGCCAAACATAAATTAGCGTGTACAACACGATCCAAATGACATCAACAAAGTGCCAGAACAAAGAGGTTGCTTCGACACCAAAGAAACCATTGTCGTAGTTACCAGGGAAGAACGATCGCCCCAGCATCAACCCTTGCAGCAGAATGCCAGTGAGGACATGCAAACCATGAAAGCCAGTGAGTAGATAGAACAGGCTGCCAAACAAACCAGACTGATAGGTAAAGGGCAAACCGCGCCATTCCACTGCCTGCCCAAAGAGAAAGTAGCCTCCCATCGCTATTGTCGCCAGGAGAAAGAGGCGAAACCCCCACAGCTTTTTGTCATGCAAGTATCGTTCAGCGACGTAGATCACAAAACTACTGGAAACCAGCACGATCGTATTTATCAATGGTTCTCTGGTTTCTAGCCCGGTAACGCCTGCGGGATACCAATCCGTTGTTGTGGTTTTGAAGATGGTATAACCCACAAAAAAGCTCAGGAAAATCACACTTTCTGACAGCAGAAATACAATAAAGCCAAATTTACTGTTTCCGGCTGCGTCGTGCTCCTGATGCTCTCGGACGTTCGCTTCAAGGTCTTGGGAAAGCGCTCTTTCTACCGTCATAATGTTTTCTGCTGTGTCAGGGCTTCGGGAAATTCAGTTAAGCCAGGGTTTGGAATGTTTTCGACCAACGGTTCGTTTTTGCCGTAGCCATAGGGACCCGCAATCACGATCGGCGTTTCTTCATAGTTTTCAACCGAGGGTGGTGAAGAAGTGAGCCACTCTAAGCCGTATGCCCGCCAGGGATTGTTGCCAACTTTGTCGCCGCGAACCCATGCGCTCACCATATTGAGAAGAAACGGAAGTGTAGACAGACCCAGCAAAAAGCCACCAATGCTGGCTATCACATTCCAGTAAGCAAACTCTGGATCATAGGAAGCAACCCGACGCGGCATTCCCATTAGCCCCAGGGGATGCATGGGTAAAAAGATTAACGCGGTGCCAATATAGGTCAGAGCAAAATGCAGTTTGCCCAGACCTTCGTAATACATCCGTCCGGTCATCTTGGGAAACCAGTGATAGATCGCAGCATAAATGCCCATGACGATCGTCCCGTACAGCACATAGTGAAAGTGACCGACGACGAAGTACGTATTGTGAACGTGAAGATCGATCGGCACTGAACCCAAAAAGATGCCCGTGATGCCTGCAAACAACCAGTTGCTAATGCCACCCAGCGCAAACAGCATGGGCGTTGTAAACCGGAGTTTGCCACCCCACACGGTTGCCACCCAGCCAAACACCTTGATGCCAGAGGGAATGGCAACCAGCATGGTCGTCACCATAAAAAACATGCGCATCCAGGGAGGGGTCGCACTGGCAAACATATGATGCACCCACACAGTACTGCTGATGATGGTAATGACGATCGACGAGGCAGCAATCACGCGGTAACCAAACAACGGTTTACGCGCATGAACGGGCAGCACTTCCGAAAAGATGCCAAAGGCAGGCAACACCATCACGTACACGGCAGGATGGGAATAAAACCAGAAAAAATGCTGATAGAGAATGGGATTTCCACCGCGTTCGGGGGCAAAAAAGCTGGTGCCAGCCGTCAAATCCAACAGCAGCATGATCGCGCCACCTGTGAGGGATGGTAAGCCATAAAGCTGAATTAACTGTGCCCCTAACACTGCCCAGACAAAGGCAGGCATTCTAAACCAGGTCATTCCTGGCGCACGCATCCTAAAAATGGTTGTGACAAAATTCACTGCCCCCATAATTGAGGACACACCCGAAATGGCGACCGATAGAATCCAAAGCACTTGTCCGTTCAGCAAATTTCCGGTGGGATTCTGCAAGCTGACGGGTGGATATGCCCACCAGCCCGATTGTGAAGGACCGCCCGGAATCAGAAAACTCGACAGCATCAAGATCCCGGCGATCGGGATCATCCAAAACGAGATCGCATTGAGCCGCGGAAACGCCATATCGCGCGCGCCGATCATCAATGGCACCAGATAATTTCCCAGTCCCACCAGCACGGGAAACGTCCAGAAAAACAGCATGATCGAGCCGTGCAGGGTGAACAGCGCATTATAGACCGTGCGATCGACCAGATCCGCTTCGGGGGTAATCAGCTCGCCCCGCATAATCATGGCAAACAGTCCGCCAACCAGAAAAAAGACAAAAGACGTGACGATATATTGAATGCCAATGACTTTGTGATCGGTGCTGAAGGTAAAAAACCGCTTCCAGTTGTCGGGCGCACCGGGGTAAGGTTGTCCGCGAATAATGTCTGGAGTCTCGATCGAAATATTCGTCATAAAGTCCTTAATCCTTCGCTAATCCTTCGAGTCCCTTAAGGACACTACATGAACGCTAAATGAGAGCAAGCGGCATCAGATGGCTGGGCTATGAGGCTTCTGCTTTGGTGCATAGTTCACAACCGGCGGCGGCGCAGGCGGAATGGTTGCCCAACCACGAACAGCAACTTTATTCTTGGTGGAGCCTGATCCCGGTTGAGTGGTCTTGCTATACTCGTAGGCTGCCTGGTTAAAAGCGGCACTGGGCGTTTGAGTTGCCGCCATTGCCAACCATTGCTGGTAATCGCTGGGTGATTGCACGACGACATCAGTTTGATTGGCAGCAAAATAAGTACCGCTATACATTGAATCTCTCAAGCGATACGTTCCCGTTTTGATGGGAGTCAGTTCAACATCAATTTCCTGATTGGGAACTACATATTGGCTCAAGCGAAAAGCTGGAATGTAAAACCCATGCAGCACGTCCTCCGATCGCAACGTGAACCGAATGCGACGATCGACCGGTAAATGCAGTTCAGTGCTGGTAATATCCTGTTCGGGATAGTGAAACACCCATGCCCACTGTTTAGCCATCACATCAATCTGCTCAACGGGCGCAGTCTCCACTGCATCTTGAATTTGCTGTTGAGGCGTACTGTCAAATGGTTCAGCATAGGCAGGTTCCACCACCTGCGGCACATGCAGATGCACCAGTTCCATCGGACCACGAATGGACATTTTTTCATAGGTGCGATAGCTGACAAAGGCGAGTGTCAACACCAAAACCAGCGGCGTTGCTGTCCAAACAATTTCTAACCAAGTGTTGCCTTCAATGGGTGGAGCGTCGCTCAGGTCATACTTACTGGCTCGATGAAAGACCAGTGAGTAGAGGAAAGGACCAATCACACCCAGGTAAACGAACGTGCCTAACCCCGTAAAGAGACTAAACAAGTCATCCAGCAGTTTTGATTCCGCTGATGCTTCTGGCGGAAACCAGGAGTAAGATTGCTTCGCCATCCAAAAGCTAGCAAACGTGACCAGGATGGCGTAGACCGTCATTATTAGAATTGCGCGAAGTTTCATCATGACAGCGATCGCATCCTAGATAGAAGGCAGAGGAGGAAGGGCAGAGGGCAGAAGGCAAAGGGCAGAGGGCAGAAGGTAAAGGGCAGAAGGTGAAGGGCGAAGGGCAGAAGGTAAAGGGCGCAGGGCAGAAGCAGTGAAACCGAAATCGGGGGAGAAGGGTGAAAAAATATGCTTACCTTTTGCCTTTTGCCTTTTACCTTTTGCCTTTCTCTCCTTCTGCCTCCTGCCTTTCTCTCCTCCTGCCTTTCCCTCCTAAAGTTGGTTAGGATTTTCGCCCAGGTGCAGCAGTTGATCTGCGGTGATGTGAATACCGAACTCAGCACCCAGATGGGCACCCAGCGTTCCCTGCACAAACATCAGTACAAAAACGAACAAACCAGCAGCCAGATAGCTCCACTGCACCTGTCTTGCCATGTCTTTGCGCCAGCGATAGCGTTGAAAGCCCCGCCAGACGGTCATCCCCACAATCAGCGTTAAAATGATGACACCCCCAACGCCGTGTACAATCATCGTCTCCAGGGCATGAAAGCCCCAGGCACTCGTGACATCGGCTAGTGGTACAGCCAAAGAAACTTCAAAAAAACCGGCAGTGACCGTAAAAAAAGTAATGATTGCGGCGGCTAACAAGTTATACCAACCAACGTCAAACAGCGCAGAGCGGGTCGCTGGAATCGCTAAAAACTTAAAAACTGCTTTCTCGATCGGAAACAGTGCCGCTACGATGTCGAAGGCGATCGCTACAATAAATAAACCCAACGTGAGATGTACCAGGTTGGGATGAATAGGGATCGGATAAGGCAGCCCGTTAGCACCTAAACTACCCCACTGTCTTAGTAGATCTGGATTCATGACAGACCGCCTCTAATGGCGTCTACAACCGGAATTGTATGCAGACCATACACCCAAACCAGTACGCTGCCCAAGTACGTTTGAATACAAACCAGCCCCGCTAGCAGCACACTGGCTATGAGGTAAGGGATGGGTAACTGCGGTCTTTCCTGTAACCGAAGCACATACCGCCATGCTGTAACGATCGCCAAAATTGCCGAGAGCGACCAGCCCAAAATTGTATGGACATTTAACGTTGACACGGACGCAGCATAAGGTTCTGCCAGACCCGCTTCGATCTGCCCAAAGATAATGGCAATAAAGATCGAAACGGTTGCGAAGGCAAGGTTCCACCAACTGACCTCATGCAATCTGGAGTTTTTTGTGAAGTAGCCGACGACATCGCAGAACACGGCAAAGAGCACCATCGCAATCACGAAATGCACCACGATCGGGTGAATGGTGTCGGGATAAGGAAGATTATGCTCGTTAAGTGGCGGAAGATAGTTAAACACAGGTCTTTAGGAGTATATAGTGACAGTTAAATAGGGCAGCACCCAAAAATCATATTGATAATTTAACGGTTTAACAGCAGTTTGATAAAGGGCTTGTAGATTTAAAGCGAGAACGCTTGCTTTCCAAAAGACCAGGTTTGCAGGCTGCTTCCTTTTTTCCCTTGCAGAATCAGTCTAAAGGGGGAAGGAATGATCGCAGCTATGCTGCCCAAAAGATGGCAAATCAGTCATTCACCCCATAAGCATCTAGTCGTTGCTGGTCAAGCAGCTTCTTTTGCATGGCGAGAACTGTAACCTGACGGCGATCGCACGTTTTAGTTTTCGTTAATCATGAGATTTAAGCCCAGCCGATCGAAGAAGGTTCATGCGTCAGCACAAAGGTCGTCGTGGAAGCATCTCACTCATGGCTCGGTCATATACTCCATGACAAGTGCAGAAATGATGCATACAAGCCATAGAGCCTGCGTTCTCATACAAACTTAGTTCATTTTTCAGTCTCTTCTCACGCTTTTTCAGTCTCTTCTCACGCAAGGTGTTGAGAAGTGCTCTAACGTTCCTTTTAAGCGGTGCGATGCAGCTCAATTGCAAAGAGTCTCTAACCATTAAATCGATTCAGGAGCGCTTTCCAGTGAAAAAATTTGCTTACGGTGTTTTGTCTAGCTTACTAATTTTGGCTGCTACAGTACCTGTGCAAGCGACAACGCCAGCCGCGATCGTTGCCCAATCAAACTCAGCGACGATCGAGCAAATGTTTCGAGAACAGAAGGTCTTAGCTGACGAGCTACAGACGCTAATGAGGCAAGCAAAAAAAATGATGGCTGAAATGAAAGTGCTCACTTCACCGCCAGTCGGACAGGCTCCAACGATGACTGATTTGTACAGGCAGCAACAAATGATACTGGCACAAATCACAACGCTGAGTCAGTCGCGCTCAGATACTATCTTGCCTAAAAAAAATGCAGCAACAGTACAAGATGTCCATCAGCAACAAGCAGCGATGAGGGTGTGACCAAAATCTGATGTATGTCAGTAGAGCTGTTATCCTTTTATTAGGGCTATTAGGAGACAAGGAAGATTAGGGGATGCCAGCCTCAATAACTGCCAGAGATACAGATTTT
>JBGTJW010000516.1:0-14334 GCA_041744955.1 Stenomitos sp.
AGAAGTTAGAGGTTGAGCAGGGGCTTAGACGAGCAGCAACAGGGCGACTGTCAGGCTTGCCAGCAGGCTTGTTGGTTGAATGAATGTCGTTTTGATTACCCCTGGTGCATCAAGGCAGAAGTAGGCAACGAGTGATGAACCAGCAAAGAGCCTCTCTCGTAACCATTTTGTACTTTTGCCTTTTGCCTTTTACCTTTTGCCTTTTGCCTTTTGCCTTTTGCCTTTTGCCTTTTGCCTTTTGCCTTTTGCCTTTTGCCTTCTGCCTTCTGCCTTCTTGCACTACAGCTCTAGTTTATTCGCTGTGATCGCCCTGAAGTGCCCCATAGTTTTGTATAGTTTTGCTAGTCCTACGGAGCATACACATGGAACTTTTGCTTTTCCCCCTTATCTTGGGTGGTGTCTTTACTTTGGCGATCAGTCTGTTCTTTACCTTACGAGCAGCTAAGGTGATTTAGCGAGCGATCGCGCTCACTGCCTCTGTTGCTTGATGAGTCGCTTTCTCGGCCAGATAGGCAGCTAGCTGCGTTTCAACCTCATAGCGCACAAGCTGGCGGTAGTGGAGAAAATGCTCTAGCAAGCCGCAGTTGCTCATATAAGGCACAAAGACTGCTGGGTTACGCTGGAGCATTGAAAAAAGCTGCCGCCAGAATTGACCCCGTGTGCTGCGCTTGATGCCTTGCCGCCAAAAAATGGTCAGCACGGCACGTAGTTCAACCCACTCCAGCATCTGAAACGGGCGCTTGTGCGGTGCGGGTTGCATATTCATAAAGTGGCGATAGACGCGCGCGAGGTAGCGACTGGGTTCGTAAAGCTCCCAGAAGCAATCGACGTATTCCTTCGCCAAATCTTCGATCGGGCGGGTGGGAATAAAATTCATTAACCCCATTTGTTGTCCACTCAGATCTTTGCTGGATTTCAGCAAGCGCCCTTCCTTCTCAAGTCGATGCCATAGGGCAGTATTTGGTAGCGCGTGAAGCACCCCAAACATGGCTTTGGGGATGGCGGTCGCTTCGACGAACTCAATGATGCGATCGCCCGCCCCCACTTTTTCGCCGTCAAAGCCGAGAATAAACCCTGCCATGACGGACAGACCTTTGTGGTTGATCGTTTGCACCGATTCGATCAGCGAAGTGCGCGTATTCTGAAACTTCTGGGTCATCGCCAGACTCTCTGTATCGGGTGTTTCAATACCCAAGAAGACAGCTGTAAAGTTCGCGGCAATCATCAAGTCGAGCAATTCTTCATCCTGCGCCAAATCTACCGAAGCTTCTGTACTCAACCGGAAGGGATACTGGCGCGCCGCCATCCAGGATCCGAGTTCGCGCAGCAACAGCTTCACGTTACGCTTGTTGCCAATGAAGTTGTCATCCACCATAAAGACCGATCGCCGCCAGCCCAGATCGTACAGCGCTTGCAGTTCTGCCAACAGTTGTGCGGGCGTTTTTGTGCGCGGCTTGCGTCCATACAGCACGATAATGTCGCAAAACTCGCACTGAAAGGGGCAACCCCGCGAGAACTGCACTGACATTTCAATGTAAGCGCCGAGATCCAACAGGTCAAAGCGTGGGACGGGCGTGCCTGACACATCAGGCTTTTCACCCTCAGGCGCACGCAAAATTCCTGACGTTTCGCCTAGTTCCAGTGCGTCTACCAGCATGGGCAGAGTAATTTCTCCTTCATCCAAAACCAAAAAGTCGGCTCCCGCCTCCTGCGCGGCATCGGGTACAGATGTGACGTAAGGACCACCTACGGCTACCCGCTTGCCCCGGCGCTTGGCTTCATGGATGAGGTGGAGCAAATCAGGCTTTTGGACAATCATTCCCGATAGAATCACCAGATCTGCCCAATCCCAGTCCGCTTCGGTTTCCGATCGCACATTGCGGTCAACCAGCCGATACTCCCACGTCTGCGGCAGGATCGCAGCCACCGTAATCATGCCGAGCGGTGGCAGTGACGCTTTGCGATCGATCAGCTCCAGGGCTTTATCAAACGACCAAAACGACTCTGGAAACAGCGGGTAAAGAAGTAAAACATTCATCAAATTAAAACCTCAAACCAAAACTGATAGCGTACGCAAGGTCACTCAAGCTTACCGCGTACTTTCAGCTTTACGTTGCTTGTTGAAGCGGTCAGGTAGAAGGCAGAGGGCAGAAGGCAAAAGGCAGAAGGTAAAAGGCAGAGGGCGGAAGGCGGTAGGCAGAAGAAAAGGGGAAAAGGTAGAAAGTTGACTGCTGACCGCTGACCGCTGACCGCTAATAATCAAAAAAGGCTTCCCAATCGCTATTCGGGAAGCCTCAATGCACTCAATGACAATCAGTTACAGAAAACGTTAACGCTCTCAAAGCACCATCATGGCAGCTCAAAACCAGGTATTGCGGGAAGGGTTTTGGGCTGCAAAATGAGTCCAGGTGCCAACGGTGGCAGCAATGAGCCAACCGCTGAAAAGTACGACTGCTAAGGTCAACATAAGTCCTCCTTTGAGTGATTAAGGTTCACTATTGGTGGTCTGTACCGAAGTACACGCTCACGCTAACAATGGGATTAATTGGCTGCAATGTTTCTGAATGGAAACGAAAAATTGTAACGGAGTGATACATAAACCTCAGTTTGCAAGGTTTTGCTGATCAGCCATCATCCGGCTCTCAACCCTCAAAACCATACGCTTTTAAACCAAATGGCGATCGCTCCACAGCATCACAGCGCATGAGAGGACGATCGCGCCCGCCTGGAAATCTGAGTGGTGCGTTTGAGTCGCCTTGTTTTAGCGGCTCCATGCTCTATCTTCTTAGTAGTAGTGGCGAGATTAATAGTGAACAACGGGCAGCAACCCCTTAGAATTTCAACTAGAACCCCATCTGGCACCAACAAGGGACAGCATGAGCGAACCAACCGAAACGATCTTTAGCAAAATTATCCGTAAAGAGATTCCCGCCGAAATTGTCTATGAAGACAACCTGGCACTTGCCTTTAAGGACGTGAACCCGCAAGCCCCAGTGCATATTCTGGTGATTCCAAAGCAGCCGATCGCCAAATTGTCGGATGCCGAAGCACCAGACCACGCTCTGATGGGACACCTCCTCCTTACCGCCAAGCGCGTTGCCGAGCAGGTTGGTCTCACGAACGGCTATCGTCTCGTTATCAACACGGGCGCTGATGGTGGGCAAACCGTTGATCACCTCCACCTGCATATTTTGGGTGGGCGATCGATGACGTGGCCACCAGGGTAAGGGATGAGGGATGAGGAATGAGGGATGAAAGTTTTGAGTTTTGAGTTTTGAGTTTAGCTCTTAGCCCACTCTCCAAAATCTGCTTTTACCTTTTACACCTCACACCTCACTCCTCTCTCCTCTCTCCTCTCTCCCCCACACGCTAAAATGAAGCTAGATTCGGAGGTAGTCCAACGGTTTATACACGCCCCCTTGCCCGCTTAATTGAGCAACTGCAACATCTTCCGGGTGTTGGGCCTAAAACAGCACAGCGATTGGCACTGCATATTCTCCGGCGATCGGAAGATGAAGTCAAAGCGCTGGCAAATGCGCTGCTAGAAGCCAAGCAGCAAGTTGGGACTTGTTCGGTTTGCTTTCACCTTTCAGCCGAACCCGTCTGCGAAATTTGTCGTACACCCAGTCGCGATAGCCAGACAATCTGTGTCGTCGCTGACTCTAGGGATGTCATTGCGCTAGAAAAAACTCGTGAGTATCGCGGTAAATATCACGTCCTGGGTGGTTTGATCTCGCCGATGGATGGCATTGGACCGGAACAACTGCATATTCAACCGCTGATTCGTCGGGTGAAGCAGCAAAATATTGCTGAAGTGATCATGGCGATCAGTCCCAGCGTGGAGGGCGAAACGACGACGCTTTACGTTGGGCACTTGTTGAAGCATTTTACAAAGGTTACGCGCATCGCCTTTGGGCTACCAATGGGTGGCGACCTGGAATATGCTGATGAGGTAACGCTAGCCAGAGCGCTAGAAGGTAGACGGGAGTTAGATTAGAGCGAAAGCGGTCAGCAGTCAGCAGTCAGCAGTTGGCTACCCAGGAAGTGAGAGCAATGAAGTGACTATAAGTAGAGCTGTTGAGTAAAGTCAGCAGCCGACTACTGGTTTTGACCGCTGCTTGTGAGACTGAAATTTGCCTGGAAGTAATGACTCATACCAATTCCCTTTTTACATGCTACGAATCAAGCTTCCCTAGCCTACGGCTGCCCCTTCGTAGGGGTGATTGAGGGGATCAAGAGGGAAACTTATAGCCAGCACTTTTTGCATTGATCTTAGATGGGACGCTTGAAGCTGTTTTTACGGTGGGCAATTTTAGGCAGCACGCTTTTCTTTTTAAGTGCCGTCCTGAAAAGCCACTGGCAGAAGGTGATTTCAATTCGCGTTACGGAAGCAGGCGGGGCATCTTTGGCGATCGCCCTTGGCATGACGCTATTGGCTCACATCTGTGCTGGCGGTGTTTGGAGCCGTCTTTTGCAAGACTTTCGCCAGCCGGTGCAGTGGTCTTGGCTGGTGCAAGCCTATTTGAAAACGACGATCGCCAAGTATCTGCCTGGAAACGTCTGGCACTACTACGGGCGTATTACGGCGGCAACCAAGGCAGGTGCAACCCTGGAAACTGCCACTGTGAGCGTCTTACTAGAACCGCTATTGATGGCAGCAGCGGCACTATTGATCGCCCTGCTGGGAAGTCAGCCGATCGCGGCGCGGTATGGCTTGCCCGTTTTAATGCTTCAGTGGGTCAGCCTGCTGGTCGTCTTAGCGTCTGTGCATCCTCGCATCATCAATCCACTCGTGCGGTATCTCGGCAAACTGAAGCAAAAAGCGACTAAAGCGACGGGAGCCGTTTCACCGTCGATCGTTGCGTTAGAACACTATCCACTGTTGCCTTTGCTAGGAGAAGTAGGCTTTTTGCTACTGCGGAGCGCAGGTTTTTTGTTCACTTTTCTGGCAATCAGCCCGGTGCTGCCGAGTCAACTGCCGCTTTTGGTAAGTGCCTTCAGTGTGTCGTGGCTGCTCGGTCTGGTGGTTCCAGGCGCACCCGGAGGCATTGGCGTTTTTGAGGCAACCGCGATCGCGCTTCTGGGTCAAACGTTCTCACCGGGACTACTGCTCAGCGTTGTGGCGCTCTATCGCCTGGTCAGCATTCTGGCAGAAGTCGCGGGTGCTGGCTTGTCATGGCTGGATGAACGTCTGTAAGTGGATGCCACGTTGGATCAGCATTTGTGGACTGACTCCCAACCTCAGAACACAACTGCAAGCATTCAATTTGAAACCAGCGAACGGCTAGGATGAACCGCCACAGACGCACTCGGAATCTCACTAACACCGATCGGTAGTCGGCGGCAACGCAGTATCAGGCTGCTACCTCGACATACGCTGATGAAGTCGTCGGTTGTGGCAGCTCTAAGCCCTCCAACTTCAAGCCATCAAGATGAAACTCGATCGCCTCATGCATATTCTGTTCAACGTCTTCACGGGTTGCCCCAGTCGAGACACATCCTGGTAGGTCAGGAGAATAAGCGGAATATCCCGTTTCTGTCTTCTCAATGACAATGAGATACTGCATTATTTCAAACCCGCTTGCTTCAAGATACTATCCAACGTCCCTAGCGCTAAATCATCACCTGGTTTTCCGGGTACAGTAACCAAACCTGGCTTATTGAGATGTTTGTATTGGCGGTGGCTGCCTCGTGTCCGAGCCAAATACCAACCATTTTGCTCAATCAGTTTGATGATCTCCCTTACCTACATAGCTTAAGCGTAAGGAAAGGACAAAGACTTGTCAACGCAAGCGCCCATAGCTCGTAAGTGCTGCGAAACACTGTCTCAACAATTATCCTCAAAACACACGGACTTGATGGAATGACCGATAACTTTTCAACTACGCTCACAACCTGAAGCTGAAGCAGCAGAATGTTCCGCTTCACCCGCCGCTCCGGATCTCACACACCCAACCGATAACCTTAATGTAGTCGGTGTGCAAACAGATTGTTGTACGGCATTCTTTACATTCTTCAACTCCTCAGCGTTAAGCACTTTCGGGACAACAATCGGAGTACCGACTTTCACCATAAAGAAGGGTTTTTGTTTGTATCTGCCAGCAAAATGCGCTTTCAATCTGTCATCAAAATGCGCGTTCAGCATCATGTTAATCATGCGCAAGTTGCCAGATACAACTCCTGCCGCTTTTGGCTTATTTTCCCGATCGCCTCTGTGCTCTTGAACATTACCTGATGATCTTGACCGCCTGTCTCAAGCGAAGAGTACCCTCGTGGGTACTGCATATTGCCTGTCAGTGCGATTAGATTGGCTGTATCGAATCAAAAGCGAATGCAGCGATGCTATTCGCTCTCTTGCCAAAACCTACAGGGTTTCGTTTAGCTCGTCAAAGTGACTGCATGAACTGAAGAACTGACGTTTGAGATGTTCGTTAATCATCTCTATTTGTCCTATGGATTTCAGGAAGATATTTGGATTTCTATGGCTGCAATGCCCCCTTGAAAAGCCACCTCTTGAGCTTTATCTGGTATGTCCAGAGCCTAAAAAGAGTTTGCCATTCAATGACGATCGACAAGCCCCTTCTTTGAGGAACAACTCCATGACTGACTGTCAGAAAAATCTGCACCAGCGAGACTTTGAAAGCCGTCGTAAAGACGCTAGTACAGTGCGTGACCAGCAGCGAGATGATGCGTTTGATGCCTTTGACCGCTGCCCGCCGGAAACCAATAACGATGAACAGCGGTTTCAGCAAATTGGTTTTCCAGGGTTTGCCTCCTTCACCAAAGCCCTGTCCCATAATGCTGATGGACTGGTAAACGCTTTCTCCTTTGAATCACTGCTCGATGCCATTCAGACGGGCACTCAGCAAGCCTTTGAGCATGTGCAGTTGGGTGGCGATCGCTTACTGGTCAATCCGCTCAATGCCTACTCCTTTCAGTCGATCGGGAATGACTCCAATGGCGCTCGGATAGCGGCGGCTCCCACGTTCGACAGCCGGAATACAGCAGTGGATATGGTAGAACGTTACTGGATGGCTCTCTGCCGCGATATCCGCTTCGACCAGTACGCCAACAGCGGACTGATCAAAGCCGCCTGCGAGGATCTAAACAACATTGGGTTTGAGCAAGAATTTGGGTTTGCCTGCACCCCCCAAACCATCTTTCGCGGCCCATACACGGGTTGCGATGTCGGACCCCATGTATCCCAGTTCCTGCTGCAAGACTTTGTCTTTGGTAACCAACCGATCCGGCAGTTGCAGCGCTATCCTCGTCCTGGGTTGGATTACATGACTGACCTGGACACCTGGAAGCAGATCAACAACGGAGACATTAATCCAACGGGTACCGACATCCTTGAGGGCACCCGCTACATCTTGACGCTGCGGGATGGTGGGCAGTGGGCGCATGTGGATCTGCCTCACCAAGCAGGGCTGTGGGCGACGCTCATGCTGCTGGACAAGAAAGCTAAACTTTCTGAAGCAAACCCTTATCGCCACAATGGTGAAATTACCACTGCGGAGCCTTTTGGCAGCCTCGGCGCTCCAGACATCACGATTCAGAGCGGACTGGCTGGGGTCTATGCCCTCAAGCACGCTTGGTTCCAGAAATGGTGCCTCCATCGTCGCTTGCGTCCTGAGGTGTATGCTCAGCGGCTAGAGCTGTTCCGACGCGGCGTGCTGGGTAACGCATCCGACAACCCCCTCAACAATGAGAAGTTCAATGACTTCTTTGGTGCCGGAGCAGCTGTCTGGCGCAGCACCCAGGTCTTGAACCGTATCTTTGAGCACAACCGTCAGCAGAATCTTGCTGATAGTCGGGGCGATCGCAACGGCACCTGGTTATTGCCGATGGGCTTTCCCGAAGGTTCTCCGACTCACCCAGCCTATCCCGGTGGTCACTCGACATTCGCGGCGGCGGTGGCTACCGTGGCTAAAGCCTACTTTGCCGATGGTCCCTTCCCCAATCCGAAGGTGCCTAGCAATGGTGGACAAGAGTTGGGCGACTACACTGGCGAACCTTTGACCATCCATGGTGAGTTGAACAAGCTCATTGCCAACGTGACCCTGTTCCGCGATGGGGCTGGTGTCCACTGGCGCTCTGATGGTACTGCCTCCGGTTCCAACGCGGGTCCAAATCGCCCTGGTGTCGGCATCGAAACGGGCGGCAACCTGCTGGGTGAAAGGTTAGCCATCAGTATGCTGCGAGAGACTCGACGCACTTACCGGGAAGCGGTGGGGATGTTTAAGTTCCAGGGCATTAGCGGCACCCCGATTCAGTTCTAAAGACCGCTCTTAATGAGCGGCTAGGGTTTTCAACCAGCCCATCTCGTCGCGGCTTAAGCCGCGACGAGATGCTTTTTTTCAGGTCTATGCCGCCCTATCGTAGAGATGGAGGAAGAAAGGCTCAAATTTAATCGATCGTCGAAGGGTAACACTGGAATACGGAGCCAGTTAACGTTGCCCATCAACCGCCCCAGACAACCTCTGCATCAAAACCAATGAACTTTTGGCGATCGGTCTGCATGGGCGTTATTAGACTGCGATCGCTTGCTTAAAGTCCATAATCCTGATGTGTTCCCAGGAATTTATCGACGGAGTAATTAAGATTTGTCGTGGGGAAAGCACCCTACAAGATGGGCGATCGCACTGCCTTAACTTGCGATCGCACCTGAGACTCATAGAGTACAGTGCCACGTTGGGCAAATTCTTCCTTGCTATGTCGGGGTTGTCGAGCTTCCATAGGTTTGAACTTGCCGCGACTTGACCCCTTCATTTTAGTTTGGGCAGTTAATCGCTAGTTTCAGAATTTGTGTTGGGTTTCACAATGCTCCACCCAACCTACAAGATCAACGATCGCTGCTGGCTACATCTTTAACTTCTCATCAAGATACCGAAGTAGAGTACGGACTACATTAATAAAAAGCACAGCCTCATCCTTCTCCAGTAACTCCTCATTAGGATGCGCCACACTTGCATGATTTCTAATTGGGTTAAGTGAGTCCATGATTCCGGCAAATGATTTGAGAAGGCGTTCGATATGGGAATGACTAGCTACACTTTGAAACTTCGGATGTTGTTGAGATATTAGTTTAAATAACTTTGTCATACTGTCGTCCTTATTAAACTCTATATTTGCTTGAACGCATACTAAACGTAGATAACCATGTAGAGCAGTATGAATACGATCAACTCCACTCACAGCACCACTTGTAGGGAGAAATACTTCCATATCAGCAATCGCTCGCTCAACCACTTGATTACTAATCTTTAAATCAAGAGGTTCTTCCTTATTTGGCGTTGGATACAAAAAATCTGTATATGTAGGGCGAATAAATGATTCGCCATCAAGGGTATATTCCCACAAAGATGATGAGGAATATTGAAGAATATTGATTCCAGAGCAAACAAGACACTTTAGAGTCTGCCATTTGTGATAAACATCATCTCCTCCATACTCATCTGTATAACCTACTTCATACGAGTCCTCACCCTTGCAAATAACTCTCATAAAAGCTTTGGTTGAACAATGCCCACATTGAACTTGCTCATTAGTAAGGCTATGTTGATCCTGTGATTTTGCCAAGCTTATCTCCTTACTGAATGAAGGATCTCTCCAAAACCCTTTAGGAAATATTGTGAATCAAAAGTTGGGAATTAGGCATCGACGAATACTACTAAATATTTAATCAAATATAATCCAGGCTGCATTTTGAGGAATGGAACGAAGCAGTCGAACGATTCGATTAAGCGGCTGTCTTTAACCTTTGCATCTAAATTTACGGCTCTCGCAAATCCGCTCCAATCGACTTAGTGGGCTGTAGCAATGTGTTGGTTTGGGCTTGGCTTGCGATATGCTTTGCTAGCTCTAGCCCAATACTCTTTATCTCGACGACTGCATCCATTACTGAATCTGATAGAAAAGCTGGGCTAGTGTAACGCGAGTCCGATATGTTATCTACTTTGAATCTATCATCATTAGACAATCGTTTCAGAGCTTCATGTTTTATTGCTAGGAGCTTTGGTCCTTCTAATAACCACTCGTTATATAGACCAATTTCAATATGTATGTTTCTCATACTTGGGTCTTGCCTTTGCTCTGAAAGCTGGACAGATCTTTCAAGCTTGCTTGACATTTTCTGAGCTTCCTGACTGAGAACTAAGTCTGAAAGCTGTTTCAAATAGTTTTCATAATCATTATTTTGATGACCCAAATTCCGTGCTGAAATTTGTTTTTCTTCGCGTACCCTTTCAATTTCAGTAGTTAGCGTTTTGATTTCATCATCTTTATCCTTTAGCTGATCTTCTCGAAGGTGCAGTCGCTCTCTCAAATCATCATTTTGATTCTTGATAAAAAGAGTTCCAACGACAAATCCAATTACCGCTACAACTATAAATGTCAAAGGTGCTTGCAAGAATGCCGTCCAATTTGAGGCAAGAAAATCTACCAAGACCTTTAGCATTGTTTGACGACTGAGTGACAACGTAATACATTGTAGCTAGAACAAATAAAAATGTGCCCCTCATCGAAGTATTTAAAGTTCATGCCTATTTTTAGCTGCATGGCAGATAGTTACAAAAATGCCCTCACCCGATAATCTAAGCAGCCCAACAACTTATTAGACGGAAAGTTTCCGCATATCACCCCAAAATGAGTAAATAGGCAGATGGTTTCTGGCTAACACCCTAAATTCGGCTAAATAGGCAGAATTTTTCTGCATAGTATGCGCATTTGGGTGGAGCAGCAGAACCTTTCTATATGTTTTCAGATTCCTATGAAAGCAGGCAAATGTACTACTAAACAGACTGTTCAATCCTTCTCCACGCTTGTTAGGCGAGAGCGCCTCAAGCACTTCTACCCAGCCGATCGCACCATACTCAACGCCACTGCTTCCGCTACTTTAATGCCGTCGATGCCTGCTGAGAGGATGCCGCCTGCATAACCAGCGCCTTCGCCAGCGGGGTAGAGACCATTTGTATTCAGGCTTTGGTAATCTTCTTTGCGCTTAATCCGAATAGGCGATGAGGTGCGCGTTTCAACCCCCGTCAACATGGCATCCGGCATAGCAAAGCCGTTAATCTGTTTGTTGAAGGCAGGCAGTGCTTCGCGGATGGCTGCGATCGCGTACTCAGGCAAGCTTGTACTCAAATCACCCAAACGCACCCCCGGCGCATAGGACGGTTGCACAGTGCCGAATGACTGCGAAGGACGATCGGCGAGAAAGTCTCCGACTAGCTGCCCCGGTGCGTCATAAGTGCCGCCACCTAGCTCAAAGGCGCGTTCCTCCAGGCGACGTTGCAAGGCAATGCCAGCCAAAGGATGACCGGGATAATCATCGGGCGTAATGCCCACCACGATCGCGCTGTTGGCATTGCGTTCGTTACGCGAGTATTGGCTCATGCCGTTGGTGACCACTCGCCCTGGTTCAGAGGCAGCAGCAACCACCAGACCGCCAGGACACATACAAAAGCTGTAAACCGATCGACCATTCTGGCAGTGATGCACCAGCTTGTAGTCGGCAGCGCCCAGGAGCTTGTGCCCCGCCTGTTCACCAAAGCGACACTGATCGATTAATGTCTGCGGATGCTCCACCCGAAAGCCGATCGAAAAGGGCTTCGGCTCAATATAAACGCCGCGATCGAACAACATTTGAAACGTATCGCGGGCACTGTGACCGACTGCCAGCACCACATGATGGCTGGCAATGAATTCACCGCTGGCAAGGGTTATGCCCTGCACCTGTCCGTTTTCAATGTGTAGATCTTCAACGCGACTTTGAAAGCGAATTTCGCCGCCTAGTGCTTCAATGCGGGCACGCAGACTTTGGACAATACCAACCAGCTTGAAGGTGCCAATATGTGGCTTGTTGACGTAGAGAATTTCCGGTGAGGCTCCAGAATTAACCAATTCGTTCAGCACCTTCCGCCCATAGTGGTTGGAATCTTTCACCTGGCTGTAGAGCTTGCCATCTGAAAACGTACCCGCGCCGCCTTCGCCAAACTGCGCGTTAGATTCTGGGTTCAGCCCGTCTTTCTTTTTCCAAAAGGCAAAGGTGTCTACAGTACGATCGCGCACCGCTTTTCCACGTTCTAGCAAGATGGGACGAAACCCCATTTGCGCCAGCAGCAGCCCTGCAAACATCCCGCAAGGTCCCGTCCCAATCACAATCGGACGGTTGGTGAGATTAGCCGGAGCGTGTGCCACCAGCCGATAGCTCATATCTGGCGTGGGCATCACATGAGGATCTTTCTTGAATCGCTGGAGGAGTTGCTTTTCCTGAGTCGTCTCAAGATCCAGAATATAAACCAGCGCAATCTCGCCCTTCTTACGAGCATCATGGCTACGCTTGAAGATGGTGTAGCGAATGAGTGCCTCTGGCGCAATGTGCAGCTTTTTAAGAATTGCCGCTTCGATCGCATCCTCAGAATGATCCAGCGGCAGCTTGATTTCAGTAAGTCGTAACATAATCAAAAATTAAAATTCCTATCCATAGGGACGTTCTATAAAACATCCCTACAGTCTTTGTTATTAGAAGAGCTACCTTCCTATTTTGCCTTTTACCTTTTGCCTTTTGCCTTCCCCTTTTTGCCTTCTGCCTTCTGCCTTTTACCTTCTGCCTTTTGCCCTCTGCCTTCTGCCCTCTCAATACAGTTCATACTTCATCAACTGACAGGGCAACGTACCGTTCAAGACTGCGATGCGTTGAGACGATTTCAGCCCGATCGACTGCGAGAGTTCCTTATTGCCACTTAGCACAAACGCCGTCCAGCCTTTAAAGCGTTGCTTCAGCACATCGCCGAGCTGTTTGTAAAACGCACCTAAGTCGCTGTCTCGTCCCAACCGTTCGCCGTAGGGCGGATTGCAAAACAACACGCCGCTGTCTGCGGGGGCGGCAACATCGGCAAGGTCGATTTGAGCAAAATAAACGTGGTTGGAGACACCGCAGTTAGTGGCGTTAGCGATCGCCTGTTCAATCACCGCTTCATCGCGATCGCTACCCCAAATCGGTGCAGGCAGGCTTTCTCGCTGACTGTCTTCTGCTTCCTGGATCAGTTTTTCTAACAGCGGCAGGTCAACATCCAGCCAGGTTTCAAACCCAAAATGCTCTCGAAACAGTCCTGGTGCAATGTTGAGCGCTTTCAGGCTGGCTTCTAACGGCAACGTGCCAGAGCCACACAGCGGATCATAAAACATCTGCTCTGGCTGCCAACCCGATAGCTGAATGAGCGCCGCTGCCAGCGATTCCTTTAAGGGTGCAGCACCCACAGCCGGACGATACCCTCGACGGTGCAGACTTTTGCCAGAACTATCGAGGCTGACGGTGCACACATCGCGATCGATATGGACGCTGATCTGCACATCTGGCGCTTGCAACTCCACATCCGAGCGATCGCCTACCGTTTCTTGCTGCTGCTCCACGATCGCCGTTTTCACCTGGAGCGCTGTGAAGTGAGTATGGTTAAGCTGCTCACTTTTGCCCGTCGCGTTGACCGCCAACGTCATATCGGGCGTGAGATACAGCGACCAATCGATCGTCTGGATGCCACGATACAGCTCCTCCGCATCCTTGCAGGGAAACTCACCCAGCTTCATCAAAATGCGAAACGGCAAACGTGCCCAAAGGTTAACGTGATAAAGGAGCGTGCGATCGCCCTCAAACGCAGCCCCACAAAAACCTGGTACAACGGCATGAGCGCCGAGTTGCTCTAATTCTTGAGCTGCCAGCGTTTCTAGCCCCCGTGCCACTGTTGCAAAGTACTGATTCATACTGGCTAATTACGGCAGACTGTCTGCACCTAGAGATGCACTAGCATAACGTTCCTCGAAGTTTCTCGTTGCTTAAGTGCTAGAGGTTATAGAATCATCTGGGCTAAAGAGTGCGACGATCGATAGCACAGCAAACCCGTGTAGACGGTTTCGTAATGTTCTGTGGAGAGAGTCTTGGTGTCTCAGCAAGCGCAGCGTGGGTTCAGTCGTCGGACAATTATTCGTAGTCTTTTGGCAGCGGGTGCGTTTGGAGCCACATCGCGCCTCTGGACAGGCTGTACAGCACCACCTCAACAGGCAGCATCCCCAACAGGCGAAAAGCCGCTGACGATCGGCTTTATCTATGTTGGGTCTAAAGAAGATTACGGCTACAACCAGTCCCATGCTGAAGGCAGAGCGGGGCACTGGCTCTCTAAAGGGTGATCGCTTGAATAGGGGTAATGCGTGCGTTAGAGCCTATGAAATGCCCCCATTGCGAGAGTTCACAAACCGTCAAAAATGGCACAGTGAAGTTGCAAGATCAGAGCCTTCAGCAACGCTACTTGTGCCCAGCGTGTGGTAAACGCTTCA
>JBGTJW010000517.1:0-3053 GCA_041744955.1 Stenomitos sp.
CGAGAAGAGCTGAAGGCAAAAGGGCATGAGTTTTGCTCAGAGACAGATACCGAGGTGATTCCGCATTTGATTGCGGAGTGCTTTAAGGAGTTGGGGCAAGCGCGAGCGGAGATTGCCTTGCTAGAGGTAGTGCGGCGGGCAGTGACCCGGCTAGAAGGGGCATTTGCGATCGCAGTGATTTCGGCTGACCATCCTGATGAGCTAATTGTAGTGCGACAGCAGGCTCCCCTAGTGATTGGCTTTGGGCAGGGTGAGTTTTTCTGCGCTTCTGATACCCCGGCGATCGTGCCTTATACGCGGGCGGTGCTGACCCTCGAAAATGGTGAATTAGCCCGCCTTACGCCGCTGGGAGTCGAGGTTTACAACACGGAGGGGCAGCGTCTCCGCAAAGCGCCGCGCACCCTCAATTGGAACCCCGTCATGGTTGAAAAGCAAGGGTTCAAACACTTTATGCTCAAGGAAATCTATGAGCAGCCTGGTGTCGTCCGTGCTTGCTTAGAAGCTTACTTTGATAGTCATTGGAGTGCAGCTGATGCAGCGGGGCGATCGCCTGTTAACCTGGGCATTGCCGCCACTCTCCTAACCGATCTCCAGCACATTCAAATTGTTGCCTGTGGCACCAGTTGGCACGCTGGCTTAGTCGGCAAATACCTGCTGGAACAGTTAGCAGGTATCTCGACCTCAGTGCAATACGCCTCGGAAGCTCGCTATGCGCCCTCCCCAATTACACCCCAAACACTGATCATTGGCGTGACCCAATCCGGCGAAACCGCCGACACCCTAGCCGCACTTGACATGGAACAGCAGCGCCGCGCTACCTTGTCAACCAGTTTGCAGGCGCGCCTGCTCGGCATCACCAACCGCCCCGAAAGCTCCCTCGGTCACTTAGTACCCAACATCATTGACACCCACGCTGGGATTGAGATCGGCGTGGCGGCAACCAAAACCTTTGTGGCACAACTGATGGCGTTTTATGCCTTAGCAATTCACTTAGCTTACTTGCGCCAAGCCCAAGTGCCAGACGTGCTCGAAAAAACAGTCGAAGGGCTGCACCAGCTTCCGGCTCAAATCGAGCTAATTTTAGAAAGCCAGGAACGCTATATTGAGCACCTAGCGCATGACTTTGCCGAAACCCAAGACTTCATCTTTTTAGGACGGGGCATCAACTTTCCGATCGCGCTGGAAGGGGCACTTAAGCTCAAAGAGATCAGCTACATTCACGCCGAGGGCTACCCCGCTGGTGAGATGAAGCACGGTCCGATCGCCCTACTGGATGCCAAAGTGCCTGTTGTCACCATTGCGATGCCAGGCACCGTGTTTGAAAAAGTTCTCTCTAATGCGCAAGAAGCCCGCGCCCGTGATGCCCGTCTGATTGGGGTCACCCCCATGGATGAGCAGGATGCGGCAGATACTTTCGATACGCTGATTCCCGTGCCCCATGTGGATGAGCTACTGTCGCCAATTGTGACGGTGATTCCGCTGCAACTGTTGGCGTATCACATTGCGGCACGGCGTGGGTTAGATGTGGATCAGCCAAGGAATCTCGCCAAGTCGGTGACGGTGGAATAGGTCAACGTATGAAACTGACAGATCTTCCCGGTGAAGTGATAGAGGATCTTTGTCAAGAGGAGCGCTGGCGGTTAGACATTGATCCTGGACTGGATGCGAAGCACGAATTCTGGATGACTTGGCACCATTTTGTGGCGTTGCCAGAGGAACGTCCCTCGTACTATGAGGCAACCGAAGCCGATTTAGCAGATTTTCTGACGTTTGATGGGTTGGAGGTGCTATTGCCAGTGCCGCGTTCCCATCATCCAAACATTGAACTCATTCGTCTCATTCCAGGGGTGAATCATCAAACGTTGACGCTGTTTTTGCACGATTCGTTTCATGAGTCCTACTTCAACGACGGATGGGCGGCTCGGTATGGCTTTCTGGCAGTTGCCGATCGCTATCAAAAATTTGGCTGTGATTTCTACCTCGCCAGTTATTATCACTTCTCCTATCTCATTGGCACAGATTATGAAACGGCAAGAGCAGTCATGCAAAAGAAGCTGAATGGTTAGTAGATAGTGAAAGTGGCAATCGCGCTGCTTGATCTGAAGCGCTTAGCAGACCGCGATCGCCCTTGCTTGAAGCAAACACTAAACCGCTTGCATACCAGCACTGCTAGCAGACGGCTCTTCGGCTCCAGCTTTCAAACGGCTGACGGTGCTTCTGCGAATTCGCTCACTCTTACGGACACCACCAGCCATTTCGTATTCAGGGCTGTTTTTGCCATATTTGAAGGCAACGCCAATCAACATCTGGTCAGCTAAATCACCCAGGTTTTTCTCCAGAGCAGCAATTTCTGTTTTGGAGGAATCGATGATGGCGAGAGCGGTGTTATAAGCGTCAATCTTGGTGCGGAGTTGTTCGATCTGGGTGGTGAGGTTGGTCACGCTGCGGGTGTCACCAAAGTCCAGCGTTGGATCAACGGCTTTCAAGCCAGCAGAGCGGAGTTCGGCTTTTTCAAGCATCTGCGAGGTACGTTTTTTGCGGGTCATAGAGGTAATCCCATGTGAAGGTGGATGAGACCAGCATGGCTGATGACCACAAGCTTTCGGTTCAGCAAACCGCGCCGAAAAAGCATATTTTGTCGATGAAGTTTTTTAAGCCAGCCGATGATTGCACGGGCGTAGTGTACGGATGTGGTTGTCTACGTCTTAGCAAGCGAGAGAAACCGTTTGCCACTCGCTTCTTCTGGGTTTGTGCATGAGACGATCGCACCTGCACACTTTACGGCAACTTCACCGTTAGTAACGACAGCTTTACCGTTAGTGACGATGGCTTCATCATTCCTAACCATCACTTGTGTAGAAGTAACGATCGCTTGTGCAGTAGTTAGGAAAGCTTCTGCGGAAGTAACGATTACTTGTGCAGAGGTAAAGATCGCTTCAGCGGAGGTTACGATCGCTTATGTGGGAGTAACAATCGCTTGTACAGAAGCAAGAACCGCTCAATATCAGGCATTGATACAGAGGTTGATCGTTGCCTCTCTCCAAACTCTCTTC
>JBGTJW010000518.1:0-6065 GCA_041744955.1 Stenomitos sp.
GCGGGATTTTTTTCGCACTCTACCGCTGGCTGTGGCATAAGGGGTTAAAGCAATATTCAGGGATGGGTGCATGAAAGGAGTTCCAATGGTGCAAAGAAGCCGATGAAGTGGCAGTACCTTGAAGCCTATTCTTCCGTCAAACTTGTGGGAAAACTCGGTAAAAACGGCTATAGAGTGCTGACGGTCAACGGTCACGATTACAAACTGCGGGATGGCTTAGATTTCTTAGGGCAGCAAGAATGGGAGTTAGCGGCTGTCCATGCGATCGATGAGGCACATGGCGGCGAACTGAGTCGCATTCGCACACTAACGTATCTCTATATTTTTAAACGACCGCTTGCTGAGGAGTGATCAGCTATCAGCGATTAGCGATCAGCCGTCAGCGATTAGCCATCAGCGAGAAGTGACCAGATTCAATGGAGATATAGCAGTCGAAGAGAACGTGAGGACAGACATAAACCTTGAAATTTCCTTTAATCAAGGGCTTCTATTCATACCTCAGCCTACCGCCGAGCGGAAGCAAGCTACAGCCTTCAGCCTTTTGCTACAAGCCACTCTAAAGCTGACTGCTGATTGCTGAACGCTTCACTACTGACCGTTCAGAACCTTAGCCTACCGTTGCCTTCGCTTCCTTTGCTTTGGCGGCTTCGATGTTGGTATGGTCTTCGAGATAATCGAGCAGTTTTAAGAAATCGGTACGCGGGAGCGATCGTCCGCCCACTTCTCGAAATGCCAGTTGCGGCTTGTCATTTTCAACAATGTGATAGCCCCAGTACAAAAGCTGCTTGCTAAACCGAATCGCAACTGTTTCAGGATCGATGTAATGGCACTTGGGATCATCCGCCATCAAGGTCTCAAATTCCGTCTTCAAAATACGATTCAAGACTTCGTTGCGTCTCGGTTCGTCGCTGTGGTAGTTGTTCACGATGACGAACAGCTCGGCGTTAATGTTAATCCGCCGTACAGCGGCAAAGGTACGTCGAATCACGTCGGCGTTCTTGTTGATCCCCAGCGGATTCAGGGTGGTTGGGATCAAGCAATAGTTAAACTTTTCGATGAATGCTTCAGGATTTGCGTCGTACTCTGGGCTGCAATCGCAAATTACAACGCGGGTTTCAGGATATTCTTCTTCGCGCCATTCAGTATGGTTGAGGACGGTAATCGTAGCGCCCAAGCCACCGCGTCGTCCAGGGATATAAACGCCATCGCCCAATAGCTTTCGCAGGTTACTCTGGCGATCGAGGTCAATCAGCACGACATCGTACCCATTGAGCGCAAAGGCTCCTGCCAGATGGGCGCTAATGGTCGTTTTGCCGACTCCACCTTTGCAGGTAAACACCCCAATGTAGGTAAGCTGCGCCCGTGGCGGCGGTGGGGGAATGTCGCCATCTTCCCAGATTATTTGATTGTCCTTAAAGCTGCCCAGCGCCACATCAACGACTTCTTCTGTCCGCATATAGGTAAAGACAGAGGCGGTAAAGCCCGATGCCGAAAGGAGGAAACCCTGCGTGAATTTAGCGGCGGCGGGACGCTCTAAAAAGTCAATAAATTTCTCCAATTGCCCCGCATGGACTTTTGCCCGCTGATGCTTGACCTGCACCGCTACACAATCGCTGCCACGTACTAGCTCCATGTCGTAGCCCAGCGTATTGGGTGGGGCAAGGGTCGCCGTCCAGCCATCTTGCTCAAACTGCTGGAGGATAACTGCCTTAAAAGCGGAGGTGTTCTCGAACTGGGTCATATGTTTGCACCGATCGCGCATAGGGACAGCCGCTACTAGAGAGTAGCCCAAAGCTGCCGGGTAGAAAAGCGCTATTTTCTACATTACACACTGAGGAATGGTCTTCGTGCTACGTTGCTTATCGTTTTGTGCCTTCAGCGCGATCGCCCATTCTAGACGCTCACAGCAACGCCCTTACTTTTTATGAGCGTTTGCAGGCAATGGAAGAAAAGCTGAATTTGCTACTCTAGAACTATCTCTAATGCACCACAAAGAGAAATGAGCGATCGCACGCTCTGAAACGCTTTTGAAGGCAATTTATGCACCAGGTTAACCTCAAGGACGCTGCCGCTCAACTGGCAGCCCTTATTGAAGCAGTAGCCAGCGGCGAGGAAGTTGTGATTACACGCAGCGATGGTGCATCGTTTCAGATTGTCCCGCTGAACACCGCAAAGCCACGTCCTGAATTTGGCAGTGCAAAAGGTTTGGTAAGGATGTCTGAAGACTTTGATGCGCCTTTAGAAGCTTTTGAGGACTATGCTCTGCTGTGTCAATGAGAACTCGCATTACCGATACTTCTCGGTGAGATAGTCAGCGTAAAACTCATCAGGATCAATCTCTCGTGATGAGGATTGACTCTGAGCAATCCCTCGGAGACGAGATAAGTTCCCTCGTTTTGGTACGAGGGGATTTTCCTGATTATGAACGCTTGGATCGGCATCAAATTCTAGGCTTTCAACAAGCTTTTCTGCCAGGAGCGCCCTGGATGCAGGAGGAAGCGCGCGAAGTTCTTCTGTTAGCTGCTCAATCGATCGCATAGATCCTCGCAGAATAATAGTTGGGTTGTAGAGCAGCTATCCCTTTGATTGCTCTACGACTTCACTGCTCCATTTTAGCGTGGAGGGGAAATCGCATTGCTCTAGAGCTGATGTTTGGTTTCGCGATGCTTTATCCAACTAGAAAGAGCGGCGATCGCTGAATTTGCTACTCTAAACTATATCTAACGACCAAGCTCACCGGACGCAAGTAACCTTCGCGGCTCAACCAACCATATCGTGGCGTTCCGGTGCAGCGAATTGTTGGGGTGCGTGCTACTTATGAATAGGAATTAAAGTTCAAAGTGCATCTTCTTCAAGTTGAATGTCCCGTAGAGAATATTTCTTATCCACAGGTCTATCAGAGCGTTCTAGGACTTCCACAACAACTCGACGATCCACCATAGGTCCAATCACATCATCAATTTCTTTAGCCTCATAAATCGTCTCAGTTTTGCCATCGATATTCACTTCAATCCAGTCCTTATCCAATTGCAAGCCACGAAGTGTTCCTTTCAATTTCCTGATTTTGTGTTCAGGAGCCTCCTGAGAAATCATCTCTGGTTTCTTCAAAACGTTTTTAATTGCTTCGCGAGTATCAGAACGAAGAACAACAGGTTGTGAATCAACATCGCTAGTAGACTTGATCTCCATCTGCTCAAAAGATTTACCTGAAACAGGAGGTGCAAGCTCACGAGTTAATTTCAAAAATGTTTCTCTATAGTCTTCTTGAGGGACAATTTCAATCAACTCTCCTTCAGGATCTTGCGTAGTTGCTCTGACAATCTCAAGAAATTTTTTAGTGATTTGCTCAACACGCAATTCAGGATCTACTATGCCATCTAAAATTAATTGCTCAAAGTTTTGGGGTCTACGAACTCGAACCTCAAATTGATAGCTTCCAGCAGGGGCTTGGAATAACCAAGGATCACATTGATCTTTTACATCTTGACTTGGTAATCCGCGAGTTCGATGAGGTTTTTCTAGAAGAAACTCTGTTGTTCGATAGAAAATACTTCTAATTCGTTCCACCTTATGTAATATAAGTTCCAATGGAGCTGCACCATATAAAATTTCCCCTCCGCTCACTGAAACCAAAACTTCGCCTTCTATAAATTGAATCCCTGATTTTGCACGAGATTCTTCATAACGAATAACTTGTAAAAGCTCTTCTAATTCATCGATTGCAAAAGGTGGTAAGAATTCAGTTGCCAGCCATTTATGAGCAATACGTTTTGCTAGTGCAAATTCCTTGGCTCTATAATAAAGAGATACTGCACTAACGGCTGTTATACCAATAGTTCGCGTTTTGCTTATATCAAGATTATCTAGAGCATATGTTTCTGCCTCAGCAGCCAAACGATACAATTTAGCAGCGCGATTAATTTCTCGCTGCTTAAAAGATTGTTCTGCTTGGCTTGCATACTCTTCACTACGAGTATGATGCACTAACCAACTCATGATGATTCATCAACTGTATGAAGTAAAATTAACTGTACCTTAAAACCGACTATGGCTGCTAAAGCCGGTAGATTGCTATTTCCTCGTCGTGTTTGCTCAATCTTTATACGAAGTCGTTTGCTAACCTCTGGCTTATCAGAGTGCGTCCCTGAAACCTCCAATCGAAAACAATTCTCTAAATCCTCTAAATCCTGGCTCCTTAGCGCAAGATAGTAATCTGCACCAGTTCCTTTTGGCATACGTCGAATAGCAAACAAGCTTCTTGTAAGCTCTATGGCTGCAATTGCAACAGCGCAGGCTCCAGCCTCGGTGGCATCGTCCTTATCCCATGCTCCCTTAGATCGATCATCTGTTGTTTCCCATTCCACCCTTGCTATAGACTCGACTTTATCATCTTCCAAGATAAATTCTTTGGGTGGTACATGATGCCGATCAAAGCAGACTCTTGCAGCTTGAAGTAGATACTCGGCAACTGGAGGAGGAAGAGCGTGATGTCGTTCGGCTAGACCTGGTAGAGGTAATAGCGGTGGGATACTGTCAGTCAAGATTGACCTCTCAATTAAAAACAGATTTCTTTCCTCTCACCAATCTAACTGGGTGATGTGGTGAATGTCCAAGATCAAACACGCGATATAGGATTCTGGGACTTTATAGACAAGCCTGAAGTACCCTAACAAAAACCTCGTTTCAAACCGCTGCCCTACTAGTAACTTTGAGGCGGCTTAACTTTAGGGTCTAACAAACAGCCTCTCAATAGTGTCTCTCCTGAGAACTCAAGCCGCCTAATAACTCATTAACCTGAGTTCGGGATAACAAAAGACGCTTTGGCGCTTCTAGAGCAAACTACAGACACTTCACATCCAGCGTAAAAGCCAGATTTTCAGAAAATGCTGTTTGGGAGCGGGTTCAAAATTTGCTTTTGGCTCAACCACAGGTCTTTCAGCGATTCCTTAACCCGAACTGACGTTCATTAGATGAATGTTTCAGGTTGATCGCCCATTTTGAGGTGTTATCTGGAACGATTCGGCTTAAATCTGGTTTTCCTGCAATTAAACCGAAAGTTTCTAAATGATATCCTTTTCATATAGAACGATCGCCCCCTTAAACCTTCACCACAACGCCTTGGCTTTCTACGATCGATCGCCCGACGGCACACAGGGCATAGGTTCCTGATGGCAGGGTGGTAGCTGTTGTTGTCGCGGGGAGAATCTGGCGAAGCGTCCAGGTATTGCCGTTTTGTTGGTAGAGCGTCCAGTTACGGATGTCTGACGCAGCATTCCAGGTGAGCTTACCGTTGCTATAGCGAACGCCTGTAGGAGTAGCGGGTATAGCGATCGGCATCCAGGGCATAGCGGGGGGTAGGGCAAGGTTGGCGTAGGTCGTTGTGCGGAAGCGATCGCCTATCCCTTGATGGTTCGCTGCCAGTGCTTTGGAGCTAAAAAACACATTGCCCAGCGCCAGTTGGGGCGTAAGCTGTCGAGTCAGGTTAATCTGGTTCAGGATTTCGGACAGCTCCCATTGGTTGCCGCCCAGAGCGCTCAGGTTGTTGCCGGGGTAGAGGTGGCGCTGCTTAGGGTTATTCTCTGCCCACCAGCGCAGCAAAACCGGATAACTTTGCGCGGGCGGATCGATCCGCCAGTAAAGCTGAGGCGACAGGTAATCGATCCAGCCTTCTTGCAGCCATTTAAGGGCATCGGCGTAGAGCTGGTTGTAGGCATCCAGACCACGTATTTGCGGCGGTTGACCGGGGCGGTAAATGCCAAAGGGGCTAATGCCAAACTTGACGTGAGGTTTCGCAGCGTGGATCTCCGTAGCAAGGCGCTGCACCAGGCGATTCACATTGTCTCGTCGCCAGTCTGCGAGGGTTAGCGACCCACCACCCGCTTTATATGCCTGGTAAGTTTTGTCGTCGGGGAAAGTTTGTCCGACGATCGGGTAGGGATAAAAGTAATCATCCAGGTGAATGCCGTCCACATCGTAACGACGCACTACATCCAGAATGACGTTCACCGTCTGATCTTGCACCACTTTTGCGCCCGGATCCATCCAAAGCTGTGTATCCCACCGAT
>JBGTJW010000519.1:0-3614 GCA_041744955.1 Stenomitos sp.
CAGAACAAGGCATAGCAATTTCACTTTTGTCACTTTTGTCGTGGTAATTTCGGTTCTAGTTGGAGCTTGCATTGGAAACAGTCTATGGAGTTTCCTTACAACAGGAATTATCTATTTTTCTTTCAGTATTCCTGGCGTAGCAATGGGTATTCTTGGAGCAGCCCTTGCTCTTTTGCTTGGAGCAAGGACTGCTTTTGGGATAGAGAAATGGCTATATGGTCCACACTTTAGCAGAACAAGGCATAGCAATTCCACTTTTATCATGGTAATTTCGGTTCTAGTTGGAGCTTGCATTGGAAATAGTCTATGGAGTTTCCTTACAACGGGAACTATCTATTTTTCTTTCAGTATTCCTGGCGTGGCAATGGGTGTTCTTGGAGCAGTCATTGCTATTTGGATAGAGAGACGGATATTCGGGTAATCAAGTTAAAGAACGGTCTAGTGAATAAATTTCTTAAAAGTTGCTTCGCATCATCGCGTCCTCTTACTTAGACAACATGAAGCAGGGAAAAACCCTTCAAATAATTCATCATTCATCGGTTGAATAGCGTCCAATGCTTGAGTGGGGCGATCGTCCTCGCACCAATTATGCAGGGACGATAGCCGTTGTGATAAGGAGGGGCGATCGCGCTTGTAAGAGAAGGGGCAATCCTTAGGTTGATCAGCGATATGCCACAATGCAGACAGGATAGCCGGAGGTGAATGCAATGCCCTCACTACTCGATAAAGCAACTGATCAACGCATCGTCCATCACGGCACCTGGGAACAGTTTAAGTGCATTCAAAAAGGCTTTGATGGGTCTCCTGGTGTGCGGCTGTCTTACTACGAGGGCACGATCGAGGTTCTTATGCCGGGACGCGAACACGAAATTTTCTCGCGACTCATTGGCTACTTAGTAACCACCTTTCTGACTGAAAAGGGCATCTTCTTTCAACCGACAGGGGCAATGACCCAGGAAAAAGAAGGGGTGGTCTCTGCCCAAGCCGATGAGTCTTACTGCATTGAGAGCAGTAAGCCAATCCCAGATTTATCGATCGAGGTTGTCTTCACTAGTGGTGGCATCAGTAAGCTGGAGCGTTACAAGGCTCTGGGTGTACCTGAAGTTTGGTTTTGGGAAGACGGGGTGCTAAAGCTCTATCATCTTCAAAATGGTATCTATGAGCAGATCGATCGCAGCCAGCTACCTGGACTTAATGACCTTGATCTCGGCTTACTGCAACGTTGTATCTTGATGGCTGAAACTGATACTGGAGAGGCTATTAGAGCTTTTCGACGAGAGCTTTAACAGCGATCGTAGTCAAGTCAATCATGCAAGGGCGATCGTGCTTGTGAAGGGAAGGAGCGATCGCACGGCTCAAGATCTATGCCGCGTGACAAACGGTAGGTTCTGGTAGCGGTTCCCCCGTCGCTTCGTAGGCAAGCAGCAGTGACTCTAATGCTTCAATGCCATTGGTAACGGCTAGTTCATATGTCTCCCCATGTGTCCGCCACTGCTGTCCAGGAAAATCAGGAAAGCCAACCAAAAAACAGTCATCCTCATCAGACCACTGAATGATCATCTGATATTTAAGCTTCGTCATTGTGTTCTTGCTCCTTGACGCTCTCAATTGCCGATTCCACTTCCTTTTCTTGATACCGTTTTGCGTCCGCTCCATCCTTGCCAGAAACCGTGATTTTCCCAGCATACAAAGAATGTATCCAGTTTGTATGGCTCCCCTTACCCGGAAGTTCAATAAATCCAGCCTGTCGCAGCTTTTGTTTCAGCTCTCGTATCTTTTTGGGCATGACAAAGCCTTACATTTTTCTGCTCGTCAGAGAGTTTACTACCCTACCTATGTGATTGATTCAACGGTGTTCAAAATGTCTCACGCGATCGCGCTTGTGAAGTGAAGGAGCGATCGTAGTGCTAAAACACGCGAAAATAGAACCAATGTAAGATCGCGGAGACACGCCATGAGCCAAACCTCGTTTGAAAGAGTGCGCTGGACGACTGCCGATCTGGAACTCCTCGCAGCCGACGAATGGAAGCGCTACGAAATCATTGACGGAGAGCTTTTTGTGACCAGAGCACCACACCTCAGGCATCAATCTGTGATGCGTAATATCTGCAACGAATTAGGTAATTGGTCAGACAAGACACAGCTAGGAGAAGCATTTCCCACTCCTGGCATCATCTTCAGCGATGCCGATAACGTCATTCCCGATGCGATTTGGATCAGCGTTGAACGCATGGAGCGTTTCACAGACGAAGCGGGGCATTTTACAGGCGCACCCGAACTCATTGTCGAAGTACTGTCTCCGGGCGCTACTAATGAACGACGAGACCGCGAAGCTAAACTCAAACTCTACTCATCTCAGGGCGTTGAGGAATATTGGATCGTCAGCCGCGAATGCCAACAGGTCGAAGTGTACCGCCGCGAAAACGCAGTCCTCAAGCTAACGGCTACTTACAATGCTCAAGACACCATCACTTCACCGCTTCTACCGGGTTTTGAATGTCTTGTACAACGCTTCTTTAGACAGATTGGCACAACCAGGTAGGGTCGCTCTAGAGCCAATCATGCAGGTGCGATCGCTTGGCATGGGGAGGGGCGATCGCTGCCTTCAGTCCGAAAGAGTCGGAGGTATGGTTTAAGTACCGTATGAAATTCGAGTTTGATGAAGCAAAAAGTCAGTCTAACTACGATAAACACGGCATAGACTTCGTCGTCGCACAGCAACTGTGGGCGGATCATGACAGTATTGAGATTCCAGCCAGGACAGAAGACGAGCCAAGATTTCTGGTGATTGGTACGATCGATCAGAAGTGCTGGTCAGCCGTTATCACCTATCGCAGCAACAGAGTCCGCATTATTTCGGTTCGACGCTCTCGCATAGAAGAGGTAAAAATTTATGAAAGCAGACGAATTTGATACCAGATTCGACAATGGCGAGGAGATTACTCATCTTTTAGATCTCTCCCTGGCAAGTCATCCGGGCTACGAACAAACAAGCATTGACGTTGACTTTCCCGCTTGGATGCTTGAAGCCTTAGACCATGAAGCCAAGCGCCTTGGAGTCACACGTCAAGCCGTCATCAAAGTCTGGATTGCCGATCGCCTCGCCACCCTTTCTCATTAATGCGATCGTTAGCTCAAGGCTACAGGGGCTATCGTGCTTATGAAGCGAAGGGGCGATCGCTGCAAAGCTAAAATTTAGAGTAATGCTATCTCGTGTACAAAACCATGCCCTGGAAACTTGAGGACGCAGAACAAAAATTCTCGGAACTGATCCACGCTGCTGTTGAAGAGCCTCAATTGATTTATGACCAGAACCAATTGGTTTCAGCCGTGGTGAAAGCTGACATTTTTCAGGAATTTCTCGCTTGGCAACAGCAATCCCAAAGACCTTCTTTCGCCGACGCGTTTATAGAACTGCGTGAGCTTTGCGTAGAGGAAGCTTATCTGCTTGAAACGCCTCCTCGACATAATCGCTCCAATCCCTTTGCCGACAGCGCCCATGACCTTCCTCTGTGATACCAACGTCATCAGCGAATTAGCGCGATCGCAACCAAATCCAGGCGTATTGACCTGGAGTGCAACCGTTTCATCGATCGCGTTGAGCGTTATTTCGT
>JBGTJW010000520.1:0-11932 GCA_041744955.1 Stenomitos sp.
ACGGTCAAACAAGTCGGGCAGCGTATCAAGATCACAGGAGCGCAGTGGGAAAAGGACAACGTATCACAGGTGCTCAAGCAGCGCTGTGCCTACCTGAATGGTCAATTCTCAAAATGAGTCTTACAAAACTGGGATGCACTCTGCCTTGAGTCTTTTCGGGGCTGTAGCAATGAATATTGTTACGTTTATTCTCGTGCCAGAGTTTTCGTCGGTTAGAGAAGGTCCAACCTCCGGGAATACTCCGCAAGAAATGTTTAGATATAGTCTCTATGACCCGATCCCTTCTAGCGTTACCAATCTTGAAGGTGTTGGAGATTCTTGGCAGGGGCACTCAATCTATCTACGCTTTCAAGCGTCCAGATCTGACATTGACTTACTAATTGCTTCTGGATACAAGTCCGTAAAATGTTCTGCTATTGCTGATCGCTTTGTATTGCCAAAGGGTTATAACCGTTTCAAACCTTCGTGGAATCCTAATCTATCTAGCAATAAACAGTGTTACGAAGCAAATAATGTTAAAAATGGCTGGGCTAGCGGCGACTCTAATTATCTCGCTATTGACCGAAAAAGTGGAACCGTTTACTTTTATGGAATCAAAGCATAACAAGCTCAGTGTAACGAATCGCTGAAAGTCTTTACGTTTAAGTTTACTTGAAACTGTTGACTGAGAACATTCAAAACAGCAAGTTTGCGTTGAGCAACCGCTTTGAGAAGAACAAAATTTCTAGATTTTCCACCTCATTAGAAGTCGGATTCAAGCGTGCAATCATGTCATCGCTGAGTTCTTCAGATTCTTACTCTGCATACGAACGGCATTTATCAAGGTAGAGAATATCGCCTGTGGATCGTAGCGGAAGGTTAACTTTTCTGCCATTGCAATAGCCATCGAATTAGTTGCTGACTGATAGTTCTTGATGCCGATCGCCAAACTTGCCGCCGATCATTTGCCCCAGTCGATCGACTGTCAACTCTGTAACATCGATCGGTTCGGAAACGTCATCGCCGCTAAAGACGATTACGCGATCGCTGTACTGCATAATTTCATCCAGATCAGAAGACGTGAAGATGATAGCAGTGCCGCCTTCGCAACGAGCGATGAGTTGCTGCCAGACCCATAGCACCGATTCAATATCCAAGCCGCGAGTGGGATGTTCCATTAGCAAGAGATTCAGTGGGACGGGCAAGAGAGCAAGCTGGGTGCGCTGCTGGTTGCCGCCAGAAAGCCGTTCGACGTGCGTTTGGGGTTTGCCACGAATGTTGAACAGGGCGATCGCATGCAGCGCTTTTTCTAACGTCCCTTTCCAATCGACAAAGAAACCGTTGGGAGGTGTGCGGAGGGCAACGTGTTCGTGAATGGATAGCCCTCGAATGAGTCCATCCCGCAGGCGATCGGCAGGTGAATAGCCAATGCCAGCCGTGAGATACTCGCGGTAAAGTTTGGCAGTCATGTCTACGTCACTGACCCGGATGGTGCCAGATGACGCTTTGAGCAACCCCGCGCAGAGCAGCAGCAGCAGTTGTTGACCGCCGCCTTCTAATCCTGCCAGTCCAATGACTTCGCCCTGATGCACAGTGAGATCGGGTATTTTAACGCTGAGGCGATCGGTGTTTAGGCTAATCGTTTTTAATTCCAGGGCGATCGCGTCTTGCCGCGTCTTTGGTTTTACAGGTGGTGCCAGTTCGCGCCCAAACATCAGTTCCACAAGGGTTTCGTCAGGGCAGGGAATTTCCAAATTGCCAACGACTTGCCCGTGACGCATGACGGTCACGCGATCGCACAGTGCGTTTACATCCTCCAGTTTGTGAGAGACAAAAATAACCGACTTTCCCTGTGCCGCCAGTTGTTCTGCCGCTGCAAAGAGTTCGTCTTTCTGCGATGCCGAAATGCCAGTAGTTGGTTCATCCAGAATCAGTGTCTCTACACCCAGCGATAACAGACGCAGAATTTCAAGCTGTTGCCGTTCGCCAACAGTAAGGTTGCTGACCTTTTCGTTAGCATTGAGAGCAAAGTTAAACTGTGCCGCCAGTCGTTGAAAGTCCCGAAAGGCTTGTCGTCGGTTGGTAAAGAGACTGCCCGACTTGCCGACCAAAAAGTTGTCCAGCACCGATAGTGGCGGAAAATCGAGCGGGTCTTGGTGCAACATCCCAATGCCAACCGCGATCGCGTCAGCGGGCGTTTTCACCTCTACAGGCTTGCCATCCAGGAGCAGAGTGCCGCGATCGCGGGTAATAAAGCCACTCAACACTTTCACTAACGTACTTTTTCCTGCCCCGTTTTCGCCTAGCAGCCCATGAATGCTGCCCGCCTCTACCGTCAGCGAAACCTCATCGTTCGCCTGAACTGTGCCAAACCGCTTGCAGATGTTTTGTAGCTCGACTTTCATAGCAAAAGCGACGAAGGGGCATAGGAAAGGCTAAAGGATAAAAGCTCAAGGGAAAAAGGCGTTGATCTTACTACATTGAATAATTAACCTTCGTACTTTAGCTTCCGTACACCAAGTCGATGTGCAAATGAAACCGTTTTAGATTTTTCGCTATCCCTAGCAGGGATTGTCATCAACGCTTCTCTAGATTTTTCTGTATCAGTCACAACAATTTGTTGCAGAAGAAAAATCTCCTAGATTTCACTGCTAACCTAAGTTTCGTAGGTTAAGGAGTGACACTACTTAGGTATGTGTCTAAAGCACTCAATATTTCTACCGATTGTCACGCTTCAGGGACACTTTATCATCCTTATTTCTTTTAACAGGCAATAAATCCGATGAAGATTACAACCACTTTGACGAAAAAAAACTGGAAAATTTGCACTTTATCAGCTTATGTGATGGCTACCACCCTATGCATGGCACCGTTAGCATTTGCCGCCGCCCCTCCAATGAGTCAGGGAGCAGTGAACACAAAATTCAAGAGTACTTCCGATTCTGCCTATGGATGCAATGCATCTTCGGTATGTTTCAATGCGAATTCGTTCGATGATTTGAACGGTGGACTGGCGGGTTACATTTCTATTTATGACTACTCTTCTGGTCTTGGTTATATTTCTTGCGGGGGAGCAGCGTATGGAGGCGTTGTTTTCACAAATCAGATTAATGGAAACGTAAGCGTCAAGGCCACGCTCGATCCTTCAGATCCTTCATGTTTCACCAGCAACTGGACTGCTAGTTCGGTCACGGTAGATCTTTTCGGTGCATATAAGAATGGAGGCTACTACTCCTCGGGTATTGGCAACGTAACGCAATACTATAACGGGACGACGTACAGGAATAACTACAAATCTGCCAGCTTTGAGGAAACATTTATCGGTTCTGTTACAGGCTTCACCGGACCCTTTACAGGTGGTGCCGATGCGTACCGCAGTATCAACCGTCAGCAAGTGAATTAACCTGCTTTCGGTAGTCCTTGTCGGCAAAAAGAAATCTGCTAAAGCAGATTTCTTTTTGCCCTTTCTGTCCCGAAGCGCTCTACTCGGTAATCGGTCAGCCTACTGCTCCGCAGAAGCAAGCTTGTATCTCAAGCCTTTCTACTTACTCGACCCTTCCATTCCCGCTAGTAGTTGCGGCATATACCAAATCTGTTGCTCAGTAGCCGTTTCATCCGCTTTGAGAAACGTTGAACCGTCCTGGAAGTTCAAAGGACCTTTATAAGGATTGATGCTGCCATCGCCCAGCCCTTTGATAAACGTATCGATTGTTGCCTTTTGCTCTCCCAGTGCATTACCAGGTAAGAAGCCAATCATCGAGTCAGAGCTGTTAATGTCTTTCCAATTGGGTCCTAGCCACACAAATTCACTGGTGAGCTTACCGTCCTTGGCTTTCTGGACGGCAGCGGTGTAGGGCAGACCCCAATTGTAGTAGGGTACGCCGAGACAAACATCGGGAGCGAGGTTGCAGCCGGTCTTTAAGTCATAGTGAACATACTTCACTTTTTTACCTGCCGCCGCGGCTTTTTTCGTCTCGGTAGCGGCTTCGGGAGTGTCGATACCCGACATCACCACATCATAACCGCCGTTGAAGTAGTCGTTTACTACCTTTGTTGGGTCAAGCGTTACTCCAGGAATGTTGAACCAGAAGCCAATCCAGGTCACTTTAAACTTCAGATCGGCTGGCTTCTTTTTGAGGTAGTTTTCCCAGCAATACTTGGCACCAAGATACGCAGCCGAGACATAGCGACGGGTTTCATCATTAATCAACGGACCCAGATAGCCAATTTTTCCGGTCTGGCTGCCAAGCGCAGCGGCACAGCCAGCCATCATCTTGCCGTATTCCATGCGCCCCATGATGTTGCTGAGATTTGGCTGATTTTTGAAGTTTTTGCCGTCTTTCCAGGCATAGTCGCCAGAGGCATGGACTACAGCTACGTTTGGATGTTTCTTCGCCGTTGCCAGGGCATCGTCTTTGAAATCGTCGGAGTTGAAGATCACCAGTTTGGCACCTTTGCCAATCAGTTCATCGGCAACCTGCGCTCCCTTGACGTTGGGGCGATCGGTAGGGTTGACCTTATCCACATAGTCAAATTTGACCCCTGGCACCTTTTGCACGGCTTCCTGCATCCCTTCGTATTGCGCTTGGCTCCAACCACCGTCGTTTTTGGGACCCACAATCACCATGCCAACGGTATAGTCATTGCCGCTTGCCTGGGCTGAGGGAGAAGCGTTAGGAGTGGGTGTAGGGCTACTGCACGCACCGACGAGCATTCCAAGTGCAGCAACGTACCCAAAACGGTGTGAGAGAGCAAAGGAGCGATCGACAAAAGACATAGCGTTGCCTTTAACAGGTTGATTCATACACTTTATGGACTTTAACTGATCAGGGGACATTGGTTAGCGCTCTCTATCGCAGGATTTTTGATGCACAATTTGATGCACAAGGATTTGCCAAAAACACGAGCCTGGAACCAAACCACAAAGGTTTTGGGATGACGGCGTGACTCTGCTTTCCAATTAAGGCGATCGCTCCGCTTGAGAATGTATCATCCGAAACATTTGTCACTGATGTTAGTCCGGCTGTTCGTACCCGCTTGTTCACTCTGTTGTTGTCGAGTGAATTTTGCGCGACGGACGCACCATTGTATTGAGCAAATGCAAGTATTTATTGAGCAAATGAAGTATTTTGTTTGGTAAAAAGCTCCTGACCTTAGTAATCGCTGAGGTTGCCGTGGCGCTTTGTGTAGCGTTCTGCCCACCGAAAAAGGACGAGACCGATCGCAAAGTAAACCCCACCATTCACCAGGGCGATGCCGAGTTGCGGTAGATCCAACGCTTGCTGGCGCGCCATGACGTTTCGCAGCAGCCCTGCACCAGGACTCATAGGCAGCAAATCGCCGAGCAGATGCAAGTTTCCCGTCCATTCCTCAGTGGGCACACTGAGCAAAAACAGAAGCGCAAACTGAAAAATCCCTAACACCTGCTGAATACGTTTGACCATCAACGCCAGGGAGCCGATCGCAAACGATAGTCCGTAGGCTCCCAATAGCACTGTCAGCAGTGGTAGCCAAAGAGTCAGCGGAAAGGCTAGCCAGCGACCCGTTAACGCCATAATGATCACCAAAATAGCAGCGATTAGCCCCGCTTGCAGCAGTAGATCTGCCACTGCCCGCGCCAGAAACACCTGCGAGGCACTGAAGGGCGAAATAAAGAGTTGCTCTAAAGTGCCAGTTTGAGCTTCTCGCTGTAGGGTGCCAGAAATGTTTGCCATGATAAATAGCACCAGCGTCCAAAGCACGTAGCCAACAATAATGGCATCCAGCCGATCGCCAAATGCTAGCCCCGGACCCGCAATATAGCTAGCGCTGAGAAAAAGTCCATAAAAAACGGCGGTTGAAATCACGATGCCGCCGATCGCTTCAAAAATGTAGCGCCGAAACTGAATACCAGCCCGCGTTAACTCGGCTAAAAGAAGTTCAAACATGGGCACCTCCAGGTACATTCATTGGCGTGAGGGTCGCGTGTGTTGGCGGTGCTTGAGTCAGCTTCAGAAAAATATCGGTGAGCGTGGCGCGTTCGGTTTCGAGTCGAACGATCGGTAAGGGGTTCAAAACCTCCAGCACGGGATACAGTAACGCAGGGTCAGGAAGATGAATCACCGTGCCTTCCACGATCGCGCCCAGAGCCATCAACTTAGCGCTGCGATCGTCCGGCAGTTCAGACAACTCCACCCGGTAGACCGCCCTGGAAAACTGCTGAATTAACGCCTTCGTCGGCTGCTCAGTAACAATTTCGCCATTGTTAATAATTGCGACGCGATCGGACAATTCCTCTGCAATGTCCAGTTGGTGCGTCGTCAGGAGAATCGCTCGACCTTCGCTGGCAATCTCACGCACCAGACGCTTAACCGTTTGAGTTGCCTCTACATCTAACCCCAGGGTTGGTTCATCTAACAGCAGCAGCGGCGGTTCATGAATCAACGCTACGGCGATCGCCACCTTTTGCTGCATCCCCCGCGAGAGCTTTTGTACCCGCGTCGTACTCTTATGGCTCAACTCAAACCGTTCGAGCAACACGCGCGATCGCTGCCGTGCGACCCGTCGTGATAAACCCCTTAAAACCCCAAAATACTCCAGATTTTCTGCTGGAGTCAGCCGCCAGTAAAGATTACGGCTACCCTCCAACACTGCGCCCACCGATCGCAACGCCTGCGAATCACGATGAGGGTCGCGTCCGGCAATGCTCACGGTTCCTGCATCCGGCAGCACAAGTCCGGCGATCATTTTAATAGTTGTCGTTTTGCCTGCACCATTGGGACCCAAGAACGCCAGCACTTGCGTTGCCTCAATCTGAAGGGATACATCCTTGACGGCACGGGTCGTTTTGCCTTGAGCGCGATAGGCTTTATGCAAATGGTGGACTTGAAGCAGGGACATAACTGTACCAGAAAAACTCTCTGTTACGAAGCGTAACAAATAAGCGAACCTGACGGTTTTCCTTGCGGTTTCAACGCGACCCTTCACTCAGGATTAAACTAACCGTAGCTACCGCTTCGTGCGACTGCCATTTACTGTTGACATTCTCTTCTTTGACACGTTCTCCTATGACGATCGCCCAACTCTTTGATGGTGCCAATCTTTTCGTCTTGCCCTTTTGGGCTTTGATGATTGTGCTTCCCAAGTGGAACATTACTCAACGAGTGATGACCTCCTACTTGCCCTTTGTTGCGTTGGCGCTACTCTACCTTTATTTGATTTTCGGTACGCTGAATACTGAAACGGCGCAGGCGCTTGCCAATCCAAAGCTAGCAGACATTGCTCGGTTTTTTAGCGATGAGAGAGCGGCTGCAACAGGCTGGGCACACTTTCTGGTGATGGATTTATTCGTCGGTCGCTGGATCTATTGGGAAGGGCAGCGGACGCATGTCTGGACGGTACACTCCCTCGTACTCTGCTTATTTGCGGGTCCGGTCGGTCTGTTGTCGCATATTGTGACCGTTTGGTTAGCACCGAAAGCATCACCTGCGATCGCCCCCCCTGCAACCCCTGTAGCAGAAGTAACAGTCACCACCACATCAGACGTAGAACAGTAAAGTAACAGTCCTTGAGCCGCGAGGCTGCTGCTGCTTACTTTGCTCATCCAGATGGGGGAAGTCGTGCCTCCGCTTAACACGCCACTCTAGTATGGATGGTGAGTCATCCGTCACATCCACGTAGGCGGCTTACTGCTGATTTAACGAGTCGTTTGAGGGTTTGAAGCGCTTCAAACCATTCTTGGTGGAACACTAGAGACTATCCAGAAGGGAAAAGAAATGCTAGTACTGAAACCATTCGCCAGTCTGCTGTCGCGATCGCACCATTGTTTGGGGAGCGTAAGACCGTGCCGTTAGGAGCATACCTGCTCAAGACTGGGGCGATCGCACTAGCCTATTTTGTAGTCGGTAGGTTAACGGTTTTCGTAGCAAATCTGGGCTTAGAAGCCTCACCAATCTGGTTTCCGGCAGGCATTGCTCTGGGAGTTCTGCTATTGAGCCGCACCAATGCCTGGGTGGGTATTAGCCTGGGAAGTTTTTTGCTGGCACTATCGGTAGGGGCAGCAGGAGACGTTGCTCTAGTCGCTGCTGTTGGCACGACGTTAAGCGCGATCGTGGGTAAAGTGTTACTGCGTCAGGTTGGCTGGTCGTCTCTTAGCAGCCTGTGGGGTGCCCTCAAATTTCTCGCGCTGGCAGTTGTGGTATCCCCTCTACCCAATGCCACTATTCGTAGCTTCTATGCGTGCCTCGTTGGTCTTAGCCCCTGGCAGCAATTGAGCAGTCAGGGGTGGGCGATCGCGCTAGGAGACAGCATCGGCATTTTGGTCATGGCTCCGCTTCTGCTGGTTTGGTTGGGCACGCCCCTGCCTAGCGATGTTCCCGTCTGGTCAAATGTGTCGGCATGGTGGCTGCGATCGCAGCATCAACTGCGTCAATGGCAAACCCTCGAAGCCTTGCTGTGGGGAACGCTGCTTTTAAGCGTGAGCTGGTTTGTTTTTTGTGCCTCTATACCCGCAGGTAAAGCTCGGTATCCGCTAGAGATCTTACCCCTTGCTCCCATCGTCTGGGCGGCGCTGCGGTTTGGGCAACGGGGCACCGTGGTCAGTGGTTTTATTGTTTCTAGTCTTGCCTTTTGGGGCTTAACGCAACATCGAGGACCCTTCTTGATGGATGCGAATGGCAACACACAGCAGGCAACCCTCCTACTCCAGACCTTTGTTGGTGTCACGATGGGCATTGTGCTGATGTTGGCGGCAGCGGTAGCGGAACGGCAGCAGGCAGAAACCCAACTGCGGTTTGCAGCAGACCGTGAGCGGTTATTGGCTGAGACCGCACAGCGCATTCGGCGATCGCTGGAGCTAGACGAAATTCTTGATACAACTGTCTCGGAAGTGCGTCATCTGCTACAAGCCGATCAGGTGTTCATCATCCGGCTCGATCCCTGTGGGCAGAGCTTATCGGGACACAACTTGACGGTCGCTGAGTCGGTAAGCCCCGGTTGGACTTCAGTGCAAGGCTGGGTGTCAGATCAGCGGGTGGCTCAAGAAATCGAAGCACTCTTTAAGCAAGAAACCTCAGAGAGTCCCTGCGATATGAAGCCTGTGAAGGCGATCGATGATACCGCTCAAGAAGACAAGCCCCCACTCATTGCTGAGTACTATCGCTACTGCCAAGTCAAAGCAAGCATTGGTGTACCCATCATGGTGCATCACAAAATGTTTGGCATTCTGCTGGTAAATCAATGCTCTGGATCACGCCACTGGTTGCCGTTAGAAACCAATTTGCTAGAACAACTGGCGACACAGGTAGAAATTGCGATCCAGCAAGGGCAGCTTTATCAGCACCTTCAAACGCTGACAGTGAGCCTAGAAGGACAGGTGCAAGCCCGTACTGCCGAGTTGCAGCAGCGAATGCAGGAACTGCAAAGCCTTAATCAGGTGAAAGATTTGCTCTTACACGCCGTTGCCCATGACCTACGGACTCCGGTGCAGGGAATGTTAATGGTGTTAAACAGTTTAAGAAGCCGCCACAAAGACTGTGAAGCTATACCCGTGCCCTGTGCAAAATTCGATCGCATGGTGCAAAGCTGCGACCATCAGCTCAATCTACTGAATTCTCTTTTGGAAGGTCATACGGACGACACGCCTGCAACCATACTCCATTGCCAGCCCGTGCATCTGCATCAAGTTGTAGACATTGCTCTGTCAAACCTGAAACCGCTTTTGACAGAAAACCATGTTACGCTCTGCGCTCAGGTTCCTTGCGATCTGCCGCCTATTAAAGCAGACTTACAGCAACTACGGCAGGTGTTTGAGAGTTTATTGCTCAATGCGGTTAAACACAATGCACCCGGTTTGACGATCACACTCAACGCTACGATCGACTCCACCACCACGGCTGCGCCTCGCATGATCCACTGCGCGATCGCAGACAACGGGCGCGGGATGGATCAAAACCAATGCGATCGGCTGTTTCAACTCTATGTGCGGGGCATTGACAACCAGCACCTGACGGGGATTGGGCTAGGTCTACATCGCTGTCGGCAAGTGATTACAGCCCACGGTGGACAGGTTGGTGTTGCTAGCCATCCCGGCAAAGGCTCCCAGTTTTGGTTTACATTGCCATTAGCCGATGGAAACACAAACGCGCGTAGTTAAAGCAGGGAAGTCATAGCAAAAGGATAAAGGATGAAGGATAAGGGATGAATCGAAACCCTTGCTCAAAGGAAGTTTTAAGGTTTCTGTCTGTCCTAACGTTCTCTTCGACTGCTATGAAGCTGCAAACGTACGACGGCAGACGCTTTGCAGTGTTACTTAATCTCAGTCAAGGCGATGCCCACACTGCGCGCAAAAGCGATCGCTGGGTTTAAGCGTGTTACCGCATTGACTACAAAAGTTTCGTTGCATAGCCGATGTCGATGGTTTTTCTACTCCTGTTTGAGGTGATGGCTCGATCGGGTTCATCTCCAGCCGCATTTTTCCCATCTGCATGGTCATTGCCGTTTGATCCATCTGCATATCACCCATTTTCATCGGTGGTAAAGGCTGCATTGGTGGCATCGAAGGCATCGAGGGCTTTGACGACATGGCAGCAGGCATTGAATCAACCTGCACTGGCAGGAGTTGAGCCTCACCCCAGGATGGTGCTTCTGTTGACGTACTGACTTGGTTGCCCTGTATGTAGACAAACTGTTCGCCCTGAGCCGTAAGCAATTTGACTACAAGACCGATCGCAACTTGCCAGACCTCGGGTGGAGCAGTCCAGCGTCCCGTTTGAACATGGTTGCTCGACTGCTGCTGCTGTCCTGGACTGCTATTAGTCAGGGTCACACGAGTCTGATCATCAATGTTCTCGAGGTAAACAGACCGTCCCGCTGACCATTCGCATCGATACCCCATTTGAACTGCCTCGTAGTGCAACTGACTTTCAATCTATTGTGCCAGGAAGCAGCAGTGCTACATCTGTTGAAGCTCAGACCAGTAACTCTAGTCAGCTAATCAGTAGTCAGATCATCAGTGATATCCGTGATCGACGATCGCACCACGCTGTTGCAAATCTGCCATCACCTCTCTAGTCAACCCCTGATTGCCACCAAGCAATGTCTTTTCAACGGTAGCACCCGCCAAATTTGCATCAGTCAAGTCTGCTCCACGCAGATCCGCAAAGCTCAAGTTTGTGCCGTAGAGATTGGCGCTTCTGAAGTTAGCCGTTGTCAGACTCGAACGGCGTAAATCGACGTGATTGAGCGATGCTAAGTACAGAATGGCACCATCTAACTTGCAGCCGATCAATACAGCGCGACGTAAATCAGCATGGCTTAAGTCAGCTTTAGTCAAATTTGCACCTGTGAGGTTGGCACTTAAAAGCGTGGCGTTTATGAGGCTAACGCCCATCATGTCAGCGCTTACCAGACTGGCATTATCTAAAGTGGCATTGATGAGCTTTGCACCAATCAGATTGGCATTAATTAAATTAGCTTCCGCCAAGTTGGCATTCACTAAATTGGCTTGCGAAAGATCGGTCGCTATAAAATTTGCTCCTTTCAGTTGAGCAGAGCGCAGATCTAGACCACTTAAGTTTGCAGTAGAAAAATCTTTAGAAGGATTAAGTCCAGCTATTTTCGCAAGTTCAAAGAAGTCGTCAGTCTCTGCCTCTACAATGCGCTGAATCAGTTCTCGAAGACGCTTCAGAGATCGTTCACTAACCATTTTGCCAACTGCCCGACGAGTATAGGGCATCGATCGAGGAACACAGACTACTAAGACTACAGTGCGATCTTAGCCAGTTTCGCAATACCCTCCATCGATGCTCTTAGTTGCGGCTGCCAAACTCTACTCCAGCAGTGCTCAAGCTGAAACATAAACACGTAAAAACAACCCCATAGCGCTATTGTAGATGAGGTTGCTAGCAAATAAATTGCTGTCGAATAAATACTACTTAACGAAGCTTAGTGTAGTCAGCTTAAAAGTACCAGTCTG